>JBDSJV010000190.1:0-12526 GCA_039917225.1 Candidatus Limnocylindrales bacterium | reverse complement strand
GATCGGCCGCTGAGAGCACGCGCGCGGGCGCCGACGACTATGCACTCGGTCTGCTCGAGACCCTCGAATCCGAGGTCGGCAAGGCGCTCGCGGGCGTCCAGAAGGGGATCACGGTCCTCGATGATCGGCGGGCCGAGCTGGCGGCAGCCGAAGTCGATGCATCCTTTGACGACGAACCCGGGGACCAGGCTGAGTACGTCGAGGGCGACGACGAGGACGACGGCCAGCCCGGCTTCCGGTGACCCGGCCGGCGCCCCTGAACATCCCGCTTGCCGGGCTGCTTGCCGAGAGTGCCGGCGATTCGAGGCGGTTCGATCTGACGGGGATCCAGATCCCGCTCGATGACGGACTCGTGCTGGCCGGTCCGATCGAGGGCAGCCTGGATATCGCACGTACCAACCGTGGCCTCCTCGTCGATGGCCATCTTCGAACGGCCCTGGCCGGCGAGTGCTCACGCTGCCTGGGGCCGGCGGTGACCACGCTGGCAATGAACTTCCGCGAGGAGGTGCTGCCCAGCCTTGACCTCCAGTCGGGAGCTGCCGCGGACCGGTCCGCGGATCCCGACGCCACTCGCCTCAATGATCATCACGAGCTGGAGCTCGAGACGTTTCTTCGAGAGGCGGTGTCGCTGGCAGCACCGATCGCCCCGCTCTGCCGGGACGACTGTCCCGGTCTGTGCAGCGTGTGCGGTGAGCGTCTCGGCGATGGGCACCAGCCGCACGATGGCGGTGACATCGATCCACGACTGGCCGCGTTACGGGCCTTCCGGGTCGACGGCGACGCCGATACCGAGTAGACTCCGCCATCGGCACAGCGCCGTGGCGTATGTCGCTCCGCGTCCGAAACTGATCATGTCCCGTCGCGCCCTCGCGACTCGCAACCAGCCCGCCAGGTCATGACCGCGGGTCTCGAAAGGAGCATCACGACACCATGGGCGTGCCCAAGCGACGAGTCTCCCACGCTCGCCAGGGAGATCGACGTGCACACCTCGCGATCGAGCTTCCGAAGCTCGAGGAGTGCTCGCACTGCCACCAGCCGAAGCGATCCCACCGCGCCTGCCCGAACTGCGGGTACTACGGCGGTCGGCCGGTCCTCGAGCTTAAGACGGCCAAGGACGAGCCCGCGTCCTGACCCGGTGAACACCCAGCCCGTCGCACCGCCGCCGGACGTCCGTGGAGTCCGGGTCGCGGTTGACGCGATGGGCGGCGACCACGGCCCGTCCGAGGTCGTCCCAGGTGCGCTCGATCACGCCCGGTCACGTCCCGATGACCAGGTAATCCTGGTCGGCGACGAGACGCGCCTGCGGGCTCTCGCGGGCGACCTCCCCTCGAACGTCCGGTTTGCGCATGCCTCGCAGGTCATCGAGATGGACGAGCACCCGGCGAAGGCGCTCCGTGAGAAGAAGGACGCCTCGATCCTGGTTGCCTGCAATCTCGTCCGCGACGGTCAGGCCGACGCGGTCGTCACCGCCGGCCATACCGGCGCAGGCATGGCGGCGGCGATCCTGCGCATTGGTCGCTTGCCGGGGGTGGACCGACCCGCCCTCGCGGTCCAGATGATCCGCCGCGGCGCACCCTTCGTGCTGCTCGATATCGGGGCCAACCCTGACTCGACGGCCGCCAACCTGGCCCAGTACGCGCGCATGGGCACGATCTTCGCTGAACAGGTCCTCGGGATCAGGGATCCTCGCGTCGCCCTCCTGTCCATCGGCGAGGAGAAAGGCAAGGGAGACCTGCGGATTCAGATGGCAACGGAGCTCCTGGACCAGTCGGGTCTTCGATTCGTCGGCAACGTCGAGGGTCACGATCTCACTGGCTCAAAGGCTGACGTGGTCGTGACAGACGCCGTGGCCGGGAACGTGGTGATCAAGTTCTTCGAAGGACTGTCGACCTTCATCTTCGATCTCTTCCGGGCGGAATTCCGCGGCTCGCTTCGAGGTCGACTGGCCTACCTCCTCCTTCGCCCGGGCGTGGGCAGGATCCGGGGGGTCTTTGACTACGAGAAGGTCGGAGGCTCCCCACTGCTGGGGATCCGCGGTTCGGTGATCATCACCCACGGGAGTGCCCGGCGCCGCATGATCGGCTATGCCTGCGCGGTAGCCGCCGACACGGCCCGCACGAACGTACCCGCCCTGATTGCCTCAGCGATGGCGGCGGAGGTGCAGCGCGCAGTCGAAGCCCCGGTGCCGCTGGCAACGGATGCCCATGGCGGGATTGCCGACCCGCTCGAGATCCTGTGAACCGCCCCGACCTCTCCGTCGGGCGCAGCGTGATCGTGGCCATGGCGCGCCTGGCGACACTCGAGGTTCCGGGCGTCCTGCGAGTCGCCCGAGGCGGACCGCGCTGGCAGGCGTTCTTCCGCGGAGCGCCCGTCGTGGTCAGGACACACGACGATCGGGTCGATATCAGGATCTGGATAACGGCCCGCCCGAACGCCGACCTGTCCGTCGTCGGCGCTGAGGCGCGAGTGGCCGTGGCCGGGGCGGTCGAACGGCTGCTCGGTCTGCGGCTGGGATCGGTCACGGTCATCGTTGATGGCATCGGCGACTGACCGGCTCCGCAGCCGACGCGCGGCCCGGCGGACGGCCCTGGCGGCTGTCTTCGAGGCCGAGTTCGGACAGCGCTCTGCCGATTCGGTCCTCGAGCGCTCCCTGGCTGATGCCGAGGGTGATGCGGAGACGGCTGAGCTGGCGCGCGGACTGGTGGAGATCGTCATCCGTCATCGCGACACCATCGACTCCCGCATCGCCGTCCTGGCACCGCGCTACCCCGTGGTTTCCCTGGCGCGAATGGACCGGGCGCTGCTCCGATGTGCCCTCGGCGAGGTGCTACACTCGGGCACGCCAGCCCGGGTGGCGATCGCCGAGTGGGTCGAACTGGCACGGACGTACAGCGGAGACCCGATGCGTCGTTTGATGAACGGCGTGCTCGGCCAGATCGCACGAGACACCTCCGGCGGGTGACCGCCGGCCCCACACCCGCAGGAGGGAGTCAGTGGCAACCACATACGAGCGCCTCAAGAAGATCGTCGTCGAGCAGCTCGGTGTCGATGAGGAGGAAGTCAAGCCGGAGGCGTCGTTCGTCGATGACCTCAACGCCGACTCACTCGACCTCGTCGAGCTCATCATGAGCCTCGAGGAAGAGTTCGGGACGGAGATCTCGGACGAGGATGCCGAGCGCATCCGCACCGTCCAGGACGCCGCTGAGTACATCGACGAGCGGTCCTCCTGAGGCTCGGACCTCAGGGTCCCGCCGTCGCCGATCCAGGGGAGGCGGAGACATCCCGCGCCGTGGATCGGATCGACGCCTTCACCGCGAACCTTGGGCTGCCCGATCTTGACCGCGCCCTCCTGACTCAGGCGTTGACCCACGCTTCGTGGGTCCACGAACATCCAGATGCGGCCACGGGTCACAACGAGCGGCTCGAGTTCCTCGGCGACGCCGTGATCGGGATGGTCGTCGCGCGCGAACTGTACGAGCGCTATCCGGATGACGACGAGGGCCTCCTCTCGGCGCGCCGCGCCGGCATCGTAAGCGCCACCGGGCTTGCCCGGATCGCCACGCGGCTCCAGATCGGTGACTCGCTGCGCCTCGGGATGGGCGAATCGCTCAGAGGCGCGCGGGTCCGACCATCACTCCTCGCCGCCGCGCTCGAAGCCATCGTCGGGGCCATCTTCCTGGACCTGGGATGGGAGGTTGCGGCGCGCTGGGTCACTGCCCAGGCCCAGCCGGAGCTGTCCGAGGCTCACCTGATTTCCATGCTCAAGAGCCCCAAGAGCCGGCTCCAGGAGCTCACCCAGCGCCTCTCGGGGGCGAGACCCGAGTACCGGATCCTGGAGGCCGTGGGGCCCGATCACGACCGCGTCTTCCGGATCGAGGTCCGGATCGACGGTCGGTCGGTCGGGACAGGTGTCGGCTCGTCACGGAGAGTCGCCGAAACGAACGCCGCGGCCGAGGCGCTCCGGTCGCTCGCTTCGACCGATCCGCATCCCGAGGACGCCGACCGGACGGAGGAGGCATGACGGCGCCGGCCCGCCTGTTGTCCGTCCGCCTGCAGGGCTTCAAGTCCTTCGCGGAACGCACCCAGGTCACGTTCGGGCCGGGCATCAGCGCCGTGGTCGGGCCCAATGGTTCGGGCAAGAGCAACCTGGCCGACGCATTGCGCTGGTCCCTCGGCGAGCAGGGCCGCGCCCTCCGGTCGAGGAAGTCCGAGGATGTGATCTGGGCCGGATCCGAACGCCGCTCGGCCGTTGGCATGGCCGACGTCCAGCTGACGCTGGACAACAGCGACGGGATGTTGCCCGTCGACTACAGCGTGGTCGAGCTTGGCCGGCGCCTGTACCGGTCGGGCGAGAACGAGTACCTGCTCAATCGGCAGCGGGTCAGGCTTCGTGATCTCGTCGATCTGCTCGACTCAGCCCATCTGGCCGAGAACGCCTTCCTGTTCATCGGTCAGGGCATGGTCGACCAGGCCCTTGCCCTGCGACCCGAGGAACGTCGGCCCCTGTTCGTGGAGGTCGCCGGCGTCCGGCGCCACCAGCGGCGTCGCCGTCGGGCCGAGGAGCAGCTCACCGAGTCCGAGGCGAACCTGGCGCGCGTCGAGGACATCGTCGCCGAGCTTCGACCCCAGGTCCGTCGCCTGGCCGTCCAGGCGGAGCAGTCCGCGTCGCGCGACTCGGCCGGGGATGAGCTGGTCATGGCCATCCTGGCGGCTGCGCACGCGCGCTGGCACGATGCCGCAGCCCGGATCGCAGACGTCGCACTCGCGATCGCGACTGGGAGGGTCGAGGTGGACGCGGCCTTTGCCCACCTCGCCGATCTCGAAGCCGCCGCGACCGCTGCGGCGACCGCCCTGGAGGAGCGAGCGCGGTCCGGGGCCGAGCTCCGCCGCATCGCGGACGAAGCCAGAGGGGCCCTGACCTCGGCCCAGCTGGAGGAGGGTCGACTGGTCGCCGAGCGAGCGGCCCTGGCGCGTGACCGCGAGCGTATTGGCCTCGAGCGGAGCACGGCTGAAACGGATCTCGGGATCCAGCGTCGGCGCCTGGCGGCCCCGGTCCCGGAGCGCGATGCCTCGCTCGAGGCGGCGCGCGGTGACGCCGACCGGGACCTGACGGCTGCGTTGGCCGAACTGGCCGTCCTCCAGGCCGCTAATCGCGAGCGGGATGCCGACGTTGGCGCGCTTCGCCGGGCCACCACCGCCCGGGCCGCGGAAGCCGAGGGAGCGCGGCGCCGGCTCACGGACGCGGAGCGGCGACTCGCTGAGGAAGAGACGCGCGGGGCAACGGCATCCGAACGCACGACGGATGCGCGCGCGGCGCAGGCGGCTGCAGACGCGACCCTCTCCGAGACCAGCGAGCGCGAGCGAGACGCCGCCGTTGCGCGCGAGGCCGCCGCCGTCGCCTGGGAGCACGCCGCGGCCCTCGGCGTGACTGCGACCGAGCGGGCGGGAGCGGCGGCAGCCAGGGTAGCCGCCGCTCGTTCCCGCCTCGAGTCGGCCGGCGCCGCGATCGAGGATGACATCGAGAGTGGGTTCGCCTCGACGATGCGGACCCGCGGCGCGCGCCGGCTCGATGACGGACTCGTCGTTGACCCCGGACTGGGGGCTGCCATTGACGCCGCACTCGCGGGTGCGGGTCGGGCCTACCTGACGAAGCGCGATGCCCTGCGCGAGCATGGCCACGAGCGAGGGCTCGCGGTCGTCGTTGATGAGCCGGTCGACGGGGCCGCAGGTGGAGCGGACGGCTCCCGAACCGACGCGGCGTTCACGCGGCGGGTCGCCGAGCTGGGTGGCGGCTGGCTTCGAGACGCGGTTCGCCGGGATCTCAGCGGCGCTGCGGGTCGGCTGCTTGCGCGTGCGGTCTGGGTACCGGACCTGGGGGCGGCACTCTCGCTTCAGTCGATCCTGCCGGCCGGCTGGGTGGCGGTCGTCCGGGACGGATCGGCGGTGGTCGGTGAGGTCACGGTCCGCCTCGGGCTCGCTGACGGGACGCTCGTTCGTCGGGCTGCGTTCGAACGGGCCACGGAGGAACTGCGAGCGGCGACGCAGGGTCACGAGACGGCCGAAAAGGAATCTCAGGCCGCGGCGTCGCGAATGGCCGAGTCCCGCACGGAACTCGATACGGCCCAGCGTGCCGAGGCCGCCGCGGCAGGCGATCGCCGCGCGGCGGAGGAGGGCGAGCGCATGGCTGCACGGCGGCTCGAGGCGCTCGTCCGGGAGTCGGCCTGGCAGGACGCACAGGTCGTCAGGCTTCGCCAGGAGGTCGAGCTGGCCCGCGCGGCCATCCCGGTGGAACCCGAGGCCGTTCGGCCCGCTGGTGAGCCGATCGAGCGCCAGGCCATCGCGACGTGGGAGCAACGCGTCGATGAGCTGCGGACGCACCGGGACCGTATCGCGGCGCAGGTCGCCCAGGTCGATGCCACTCGGCGCGATGCGGAGCGGATCCGCGCGGGTGCGGAGGCCGCGATTGCCCTCGATGAATCGCGGTTGGCCGTGGCCGACCTGGCCGTCGCGACATTGAGTGAGCGAGAACGGGCTCTGGCGATCGAGCGCGAAGCGCTTGCGACGCGGCTCGCTGAGGCAGTCGTACGGGAGGCCGAGGCTAGGGCGGCCCTAGCGGCGCTCGTGGCAGCGGACGCCGAGGAGCGCGCCCGACTCAGTACCGCAGATCGCGCCACGGCCGTGGCTCGCGAGCGCCTGCGCAGCGCCGAGGAGGCCTCCCGCACGGCGGAGCACCGGGACCTCGAGGCGCGACTCGGCCTCGAGAGTCTCCGTGAGCAGCTGCTGGTGGAACTGGCTGGCCTTGGTTCGCTCAGCCTGCGCCATCTTCGTTCAGTGGCGGGCGCGGTTGAGGATGCCGCCGAACCCGACGCCGAGGATGAAGGAGAGCAGCTTGGAGCGGCGCTCGTCACGGCCGGAGAAATCTGGTCCGCGTCCGAGCCACCCGAGGTCGTTGCAGCACCCGGCCGCCTCGCGACATTGCGCCGTCGATACCACGAGCTCGGGGCGGCAAACCCGTTTGCCGTGGACGAGTTCGCCACGATGCGGGCGCGACTCGAGGAACTCGAGAGCCAGCAGGCTGACCTGCGGAGCGCGATCGAGCGGACCCGGAGCCTGATCACGGAACTCGACACGATGATCTCGGAGCAGTTTCGGACGACCTTCGCCGCGCTTGAGACGCGGTTCGATGCCCGTTTCCAGCAGCTGTTCGGTGGAGGGTTCGCCCGGCTTTCGCTGACCGACCCGACGGATCTGTCGTCGACCGGGATCGAGATCGTGGCCAGGCCCCCCGGCAAGAAGGCACAGGCCCTGGCGATGTTGTCAGGTGGCGAGCGAGCCCTGACGGCCGTGGCCCTGCTCTTCGCGATGCTCGAGGTCAGGCCCGTCCCGTTCTGCGTGCTCGATGAGGTCGATGCGGCACTCGACGAGGCCAACATCGGACGCTTCACCGATGCGCTGCGCGAGCTGGCCGATACCACCCAGTTCGTGGTGATCACGCACAACCGGGGCACGATCGAGATCGCGGATGCGCTGTATGGGGTGACGGCCGGGGACGACTCGGTCTCGCGGGTCATCAGCCTCCGACTGGACGAGGCAACGGAACTCGCCGATCAAGCGCGGACCAGCGGGGCGGCCTCCGAAGGGGCGACGAGCGGGTGATTCCCGAATCGGAGCCTGGTACCGACGACGGCCTGGATCGGGGGTTGGCCCGTTCTCGCGGTGGGTTCATGTCCAGGCTTCGCGGGTTGTTCGGCTCCACGTCGTTCTCCGACGACGACTGGGACGAGGTCGAGGAGACCCTGATCCACGGCGACCTGGGCCCCGGGCTCGCGGCCCGCGTCGTCGCAGAGGCACGGGCGCGTCGCGATGCAACCTCGCCCGGCGACGCGGTTCGCGGAAGCCTCGCGGCGTTGCTGGTGCCGCGGGAGCCCGATTCGGCGCCTCACCCCGGGATCCCGGGTCAGCCATCCGTCATTCTCGTCGTCGGCGTGAACGGGACCGGCAAGACGACCACCATCGGCAAGCTCGCCGTCCGCGAGCACGATGCCGGTCGCCGGGTCGTCGTGGCCGCTGCGGATACCTTCCGGGCGGGGGCAGCCGAGCAGTTGCGGATCTGGGCGACCCGGGCCAGGGCGGACATCGTCGCGCACGCCCCAGGGGCTGATCCGGGGGCGGTGGTCTTCGACGCACTGGATGCCGGCGTGGCCAGAGGCGCCGACGTGGTCATCGTCGATACGGCTGGCCGCCTGCACACGAAGGTGAACCTGATGGACGAGTTGTCCAAGATCCGTCGCATCATCGCCCGCCGGCTGCCGGGAGCAGACGTCGAAACCCTGTTCGTCCTGGATGCGACCACGGGCCAGAATGGACTCGCCCAGGCGGTCGCGTTTCACGAGGCGGTCGGCCTGACGGGCATCGTCCTGACGAAGCTTGATTCGACCTCGCGTGGCGGGATCGTCTTTGCGATCGAGGATCGGCTGCGGATCCCGGTCCGCTTCGTCGGGGTGGGCGAAGGGCCAGGCGATCTCCTGCCGTTCGACCCGCCCGCCTTCGTGGCGGCGCTGTACGGGTCGCCCGGCACGTGAGCCTTCGACGCCGAGGAGCTCGGACCGCGGCATTCCTGCTCCTGGCTGGTGTGCTGACCGGCTGTGCGCTTGACCAGCTCCCATCGCCGACGGCCGCTCCGACCGCGACCCCGTTTCCGACACCGACCACGACCATCTTCGAGCTGGACGCGACGGCCTGGTATGCGGGTCTGGTCATTCACCTTGATCGGGCGTCGGCGGTCCTCGACGCGGGCGGTGGCTTCGTGACGCTCGACCTGCGACTGGAGAATCCCGGTCAGGACCTGGCCAGCCTGGAGGCGCCGCTCCTGGTCGAATCCGGAGGTACTGAAGTGGATCCAGTCCGCGGAACAGTCATCCCCGACGTGCCCGCCGGTGAATCGGTGGCTGCCTCGATCCAGTTCGATGTCGATGACACGTTCGTGCCCGAACAGGCCACGGTGCGCATCGGCCGAGCGGCCGAGCACATCGTCATCGTTCCGTTCGCCGGGGGGACCCGGGATCTCATGACCCTTCAGCCGCAGGCGTTCGATCTCGCTGGCAGCGGCACCGCGGGCGCGCTGTCCATCACCCTCACCGGCGGGGAGCTGCGGGCGGATCTACCCGATTGGGGACTCGAGCTGGCCCGTGACTCCCTCGCCCTGACCGTGACGTACTCGGCGCGCTACCGCGGCACCTTCAGTGGCGGCTTCGCCTTCACCGGCGTAAACATCGGACTCAGGCTCCCGGACAAGTCGATCGTCAGCAGCCGACCGGACGGGCGCAGCCAGTCCATCGAGATCCTGCCCCCGGGCACGCTGGTTCCGGATCTGCGGTCGCGGTTCGAAGTGCCACCGCCGGGGGACGGGGCCTACGGACTGGTCGTCAGAGATGGCTCTGCGACGCATGTCATCCCGTTCACGATCGAGGCGACCGTCTCGGGCGGTTGATGGGGTACACTCGGCCGACTCCGGTGTCGCCAGAATCCGCGCACCGCCCGGATCGCCAAGTCGCGCGCGCCGGTACCGTGTTGGACCAGGAGAAACCAGCCGAGTCATGTTCGACACACTGAGCGATCGCCTGCGCGCGACCCTGGCCACGCTGACCGGCCGCGGCCGGATCTCCGAGGCGGACGTCGATACCGCGATGCGCGAGATCCGGTTGTCTCTGCTCGAGGCGGACGTCAACTTCCGCGTCGTCAAGGACTTCATCACTCGTGTCCGCGAGCGTGCCGTCGGCGCCGAGATTCTCGGCAGCCTGACCGCTGGTCAGCAGGTCGTCAAGATCGTTCACGACGAACTCGTGGTGCTGCTCGGTGTCGGTGAGCGCACCTTCCGTCTGCAGGGAAACCCGGCGGTCATCACCCTCGTCGGACTCCAGGGTTCCGGCAAGACGACGACGGCGGCCAAGCTCGCCCGGTACGTCGTCAAGCAGGGCCGACGCCCGTTGCTCGTGGCCGCCGACCCGTATCGGCCGGCAGCCGGGGAGCAGCTCGAGACGCTCGGCCGGGCCCTCGACATCCCGGTCCATCGCGCGCCCGTTGGTACCTCCGTCGTGGATATCGCACGCGGCGGTCTCGACGCCGCCCGGCGGCTGGTCCGGGACACCGTGATCATCGACACGGCCGGCCGGCTGACGATCGACGACGCCCTGATGGCCGAGATCGCCGCCCTGAACGTGGCGGTACAGCCGATCGAGACGCTGCTCGTGGTTGACGCCATGACCGGGCAGGAGGCGGTCAGTGTCGCGACCGCCTTCGCGGCTGCGGTTCCCGTCACCGGCCTCGTGCTGACCAAGGTCGATGGAGATGCTCGTGGCGGGGCAGCGCTGTCGATCGCCTCGGTCACGGGTGTGCCCGTCAAGTTCCTCGGAACCGGCGAGAAGTCGGACGCGCTCGAGGTCTTCCACCCGGACCGGCTGGCCGGTCGGATCCTCGGCATGGGCGACGTGCTGACCCTCGTGGAGCGGGTCCAGGAAGTGGTCGACGTGCAGGCCGCCCAGAAACTCGAGACGAAGCTCCGCAAGAATTCCTTCACCCTCGAGGACATGCTGGACCAGCTCCAGCAAGTCCAGAAGATGGGCCCGATCGGACAGCTGATGGGGATGATGCCGGGCATGGGCGGCATGGCCAAGGAGGCCCAGGCAGCGGTGGACCGCGGCGAGATCCGCCGGACCGAGGCCATCATTCGCTCCATGACTCCGCACGAGCGCCGCGACCCGGGCATCCTGAATGCCGCGAGGCGGCGCCGGATCGCGTCGGGATCCGGCACGACGCTTCCGGACGTGAACCGGCTCGTGAAGCAGTTCGCCGACATGCAGAAGATGATGAAGCAGCTATCCGGGATGCGGGGCAAGGGCCTCGGCGGCGTCCTGGGCCAGCGCTAGGCACGATGGACGATCTGAACCGACCCGATCCGATGACCGCCGACGAGGATTCGGTGGTGCCCGAGCAGGACGAATCCCCCGAGCCGGAGGCAGTCCGCGAGCCGGAAGAGGCTCTCGATCCGGCACCGGATCCGACCGTGCCGGGCGCGGCGGCATCGGCCTCGAGTCGTCGTCGCTGGATGATCGCGGCTGGAATCGCGGCCGCGGCCGGGATCGGCGCGATCGCCGCCGTGCTGATCCTCGGCGCTCGGCCCATGCCGGAGGCCTTCCGCTACCTCCCGGCGAACAGTGCCCTCGTCGTGGAAATCCGCCCCGAACTGCCCGGCGATCAGCGCGCCAAGCTCGGCGCATTCCTCGCGCACTTCCCGGGCTTCGCGGACCAATCGACGTTTTCCGAGAAGCTGGACGAGACGCTCGAACGGCTGGTTCACAGAGCGAGCGACGGAACGGTCGACTACTCGACGCGGATCAAGCCGCTTCTCGACGGCCCGTTGGTCGCGGGGCTGGCTGTTGGCTCACTCGGCTCGGGGGTCGACGACAAGGCGCATCCGGCTGGGCTGGTGGTCCTGACCACGTCCGGGGCGAGCACCTGCGACACGATCTTCGGATCGACGACCGCCGCCGAGTCCTATCGCGGCGTGGAGATCCGGCACATCGACCAGGCGATCGACCGGGACGGAGGCTGTGCCGTCGATGGCCGCTTCGTGCTCATCGGCGATCGCGCCAGTATCCGGGCCGGGATCGATGCGCACCTCGACCTCAAAGGCCTCGACACGAGCAGGACCTTCATCGGCGCGCGCGAACGGCTCGAGGGCGACCAGCTGGCCGTCGGATACGTCGATGGCGTTGCATTGCGGGCGACCATGAGTGGGCTCGCCTCGACGATCGGTCTCGGCGCGATGGTCGATCGGGCGATCCCGGACTGGATCGTTGGCGGAGTCCGCGTCGTCGAGGACGCCCTGGTGGTCGACATCCAGGTGGCACCACGACCGGCGGCGGATCTCGGTTCCGGAGTTCCGACCGAGCCCGCCGCTTCGTCGAGTCGTTTCGCGACGGTGCTCCCCGCCGATACCCTCGCACTCGTCGAGGTCCACGGCGCGAGCGTCCTCCTCCAACGGGCCATGGCCCAGCTTGAGGCGGCTCCGGTTCCCGGCGATGCAACAGGTCCGCTCCAGGACGCCCTCGGAACGCTTGGCGGACTCTCCCCGCTGCTCTCCTGGATCGAGGACGTGGGGGTCGCCATACTCCCTGGTGACGACGTTGGTGGGGTCCTCCTGGTCCGAGGGAGCGATGCGGCCTCCGTATCGGCGGGCTACGCCCAGGTTCGAAACCTCCTCGCCCTCGCCTCGATCGGCAGCGATATCACGCTCCGCGACACTGATCACGGCGGTGTCACGATCACGACCGTCGACCTTGGCGACATCGACGCGTTGCTGTCGGGACTTGGACTCGACCAGGCACTGCCCATGACCGGCGCACAGGTGTCGTTCTCGATGGCGGTCCGCGACGACGTCCTCATCGTGGGCGTCGGCGATGGCGTCATCGAGCGAATGCTGGACGGCGCATCGTCCACGCTCGCGAGTTCGCCCACCTACCGACGA
>JBDSJV010000189.1:0-5716 GCA_039917225.1 Candidatus Limnocylindrales bacterium | reverse complement strand
ATCCCGTTCCGGGCCCCCGCCATCCGGGCCCCGAGCCGTGGGGGCGCGGTCCACCTGAGCGTTCACCCGGGCCGGCGGGCCTGCCACGGAAGCGTGACTCCTCCCGCCGGGCTGGTCGGTCGGGTCGTGGTTTGGGGCTCATGCGGGTCCATCCAATCTGCTCCAGCGCTGGCCGTCCCGCGAATCCTCAACGTGGATCCCGATCGCCAGGAGTTCGTCGCGGAGGGCGTCGGATCGGGCCCAGTCGCGGGCTGCACGGGCAGCCTGCCTGGCATCGAGGAGGGCGGCAGCCTCCGGTTCGAGCTCAGCCGGCGCGTCGGCCAGGAGCCCCAGCACGACATCGAAGTCGCGCAGGAGCCCGAGAGCGATGGTGGCATCCACGGTTGACAGGGAGCGGGCGTCGATCCGCCGATTGAGGTCACGCACCAGCTCGAAGACGGCGCCGAGCGCGGCCGAGATGTTGAGGTCGTCGTCGAGCGCACTCGCGAACGCCGCGCGGGCTTCGTCCAGGGCGCCCTGGAGCGCGGGATCGCCGGGCCCGTTTTCACGGTACTGGGCGAGAGCCGTCACGACGGCGTCGAGGCGCGCTACGGCCGCACCGGCCGCGGCCAGCGATTCCTCGCTGTAGTCGAGACTCTGCCGGTAGTGGACCGAGAGGAGTGCGTACCGCAAAGCTCGCGGGTCAATCCCCTCGGCGAGGAGATCGGCGACCCGGGCGATGTTCCCGACCCGGCGGGCCATCTTCTCGCCGCCAAGCCGGACATGGGCGTTGTGCAGCCAGGTCCCGACGAACGGCTTGCCGGTTGCCGCCTCGCTCTGGGCGATCTCGTCCTCGTGGTGCGGGAAGATGAGGTCCACGCCCCCCGTGTGGATATCGAAGCTCTCCCCGAGGTGGCGCATGCTCATGGCCGAGCACTCGATGTGCCAGCCAGGACGGCCCGGACCGATTGCCGTGTCCCACGAAGGCTCGTCGGGCTTGGGGCCCTTCCAGAGGGCGAAGTCACGAGCGTCGTCCTTACCGTAGTCATCGGCCTCGACCCGCTCCCCCGCCCGGAGCTGGGCCGGGTCCAGGCGGGCGAGGCGTCCGTAGGCCGGCCAGCTCGCGATCCGGAAGAAGACCGAACCGTCGTCAGTCCGATAGGCGTGGCCGGCACCGAGCAGCCGCTCGATGATGGCGACCATCTCATCGATGTGGTCGGTCGCCCTGGGAAGGACATCCGGCGTCACCATTCGAAGCGCGGCCGCGTCTGCCTTGAACTGCGCGATCCAGCGGCTCGCCAGTTCGTCGATGGTCTCGCCCGCCGCATTGGCGCGGGCGATGATCCGATCATCGATATCCGTGAAGTTCATGACCCAGGTGACGCGCAGGCCGCTGAACCGCAGGTAGCGGACGAGGAGGTCGGCGAACAGGAACGCCCGGAAGTTCCCGATGTGGGCTGGGCCGTAGACGGTGGGGCCGCAGCTGTAGACGCGGGCGTGGTTGGCCTCGAGCGGAATGAACGGGCGGGTCTCGCCGGTCAGCGTGTCGTGCAGACGGATCGTCATGCCGACCTCGTCTCCGACGAGGGAGACGCCCAACGCTGGACGAGCGAGACCGAGGCAATGGCCTCGATCGAGCGACCCGCTCCGGCGGGGCCATCGAGATTGCCGGTCGAGGCCTTGACCCCGACGGCAGCAGCGGAAATGTGGAGGAGTTCCGCGAGCGCCGACTGCATGGCCTCGAGGTACGGCGCGAGCCTCGGGCGAGCGGCGGTGATTGTCAGGTCCACGGTCTCGATCTCCCACCCAGCCGCCGCGACCTGCCGTCCGACTTCGACGAGGAGATCCCGGCTGTCGATCCCGCTCGGCGTGGTCCGATCGGCCGGAAAGAGACGGCCAAGGTCACCCAGCGCGGCTCCGCCGAGCATCCCGTCGGCGATGGCGTGGATGGCCACGTCGCCATCGGAGTGTCCATGCAGGCGCGGGGCGCCCGCGATCACGAGCCCGCCGAGATGGAGCGGCTCCCCTGGCCCGAACGGATGCGAGTCCGTGCCGAGACCGACGCGCACAGGGCGTCGTGCGGCCAGGATGGCGTCGGCGCGCGCAAGATCGGCGGGCACCGTGACCTTGAGGTTCACAGGGTCTCCGGGGATGGGATGGACCGGGATTGTACAGGCAGCCAGCAGTCCGGCCTCATCGCCGAAGCGTTCGTCGCCGTTCGATGGGTAGCGACGATAGGCGGCCTGGAGAAGCCCGGCGCGCATGCCCTGCGGCGTCTGGACTGCCACGAGGTCGGTTCGATCCATGGTCTCGGTGACGGCTCCCCCACGAACTCGCCGCACGGTATCCACCACCGCGACGACGGGCATCGCTGCGCCGTGCGCCGCGGCCGCCGCGGCGACCGATGCGATCAGCGCTGGCGAGACGAGCGGACGTGCTCCGTCATGGACGAGCACCACACGATCAGGGTCGAGCTCCCCTGCGCTCAACCCGGCGAGGGCCAGGAGACCGGCTTCGACCGAGGCACCGCGATGCGGGCCCCCAGCCACCGTGGCCGCGACGACAGCCGGAATGAAGGGCCGTAGGGCGTCGAGAGCGGGTCCCGGGTTCATGACCAGGACCACACGTTCGACGATCGATGACGCCGCGAACGCGTCGAGCGTCCGGGCCAGGAGCGGCCGCCCGGCAAGCGCTGCCAGGCGCTTGTCGATCCCGTTCATCCGGCTCGATTCGCCGGCTGCCACGACGATGACGTCGACGGCCATCGTGGCTGCCTCGGCCTCCGGGGCCTGGATCTCCATCGGCTCAGTCGTGGCTGGGCTGGGCGAAGACCATTCGTCCGGCGACCGTCTGAAGGACACGCGTGACCTCGACCTCGATCTCCGCATCCATGAACCTGGCCCCACCCTCGACCACGATCATGGTCCCATCGTCGAGGAACGCAACGCCCTGACCTGCCTCCTTGCCTGCCTGGATGACCCTGACCCGGAGGTCCTCTCCGGGAAGGAGCGCCGGCTTGACCGCATTGGCCAGCGAATTCACGTTCAGGACGCGGACACCCTGGAGTTCGGCCACTCGATTGAGGTTGAAGTCGTTGGTCAGGACCGCTCGGCTGAAACGCTTGGCCAGCACAACGAGCTTCGCATCCACCTCGTCGACCTCGGGCGCATCGTCGTCGACGATGATGACCGGCGTCGGCGAGTCCTTTTGCATCCGGGTCAGGATCTCGAGGCCCCGCCGCCCGCGATTCCGCCGCAGGGTGTCGGAGCTGTCGGCGATCTTCTGAACCTCATCGAGCACGAATCGTGGGACGACGAGCGTACCGAACAGGAACCCGGACTCCACGATCTCCGCGATCCGGCCGTCGATGATCGCGCTGCTGTCGACCAGGATATGCGGCCCGCTGGGGCCATCCTGGGGCACCATCGGGCGCCGGACCAGGCCAATCGCCTCAGCCGCGATCAGCAGGTCCTCGCGTTTCGCGACGGTCAGACCAACCATTCCCAGGCCGAGGAAGAGGGACACGCCGACGGGGAGCCACAAGCCGAAAGGCGCCGGAAAGGCCGATAGCGGCGAGCCGAGGAGGAGTCCCATGAGAAGGCCCAGCAGGAGACCCAGGACCGCCGTCACGAACTCGGCCGTGGACAGCTCCTGGACGCCCCGAACGACGCGGGCGGCGGGGACGGTCGTCAGGTAGGGCAGGATCGAGAAGCCAAGCACGGCCCAGGCCACGATCCAGGCCACGACGATGGCGCCCGAGCCAGGCAGCACCTCGAAGGTCGATGGCGAAGCTGCCACGACCACAATCCCGGTGAGGATTCCGAGGGCGGCGCCGAGGATGCGGATAGAGCGAATCACGGGGCGTCAGCCTAGCACCGGATCACGCGCGCGCGGCCCGCGCCGCGTCGACAGCCCGTCGTTTCGATCCGGATCGGGCATCGTCCGGCTCGTCCATTCCCAGCGCCAGGCGGATGGCCTCGCCAATGGTGGCCGCCACGTTGACCCGCATGCCAGGGACCTGCGGCGGAGCATGGCGGCTGCTGGCGGGAACGATCGCCGTCGTGAAGCCCAGCCTGACGGCCTCGCGGAGTCGTCGCTCAAGGCCCGGCACGCCACGTAGTTCCCCGAGCAGCCCAAGTTCGCCGACCGCGACGAGACCGGTCTGCACGGGCCGATCACGGAGTGAGCTCGCGAGCGCCAGCGCCAGCGGCAGGTCGAGGCCCGGCTCGGATACCTCGAGACCTCCCGCCAGGTTGGCGTAGACGTCGTGGGTCGCAAGGGACAGGCCGGCTTTGCGAGCGAGCACCGCCACGATGAGGGCGAGACGATTCGGATCCAGTCCGGAGACCCTTCGGGCCGCGGTCCCATAGCCTGCCGGAGCAACGAGTGCCTGGACCTCCACGAGCAGCGGGCGGGAGCCCTCCATCGTCGCCGCGACGACGCTCCCCGGGGCAGGGCCCTCGTGCTCGACGAGGAACGCCCGGGCCGGATCTGCAACCTCGGCGAGGCCGCCTTCTCCAAGCTCGAAGACGCCGATCTCCTCCGTCGACCCGTTCCGGTTCTTCGACGCCCGGAGGAGCCGGAGGACGCCGGCTCGATCGCCCCCCAGCTCGAGTACGGCATCCACCAGGTGCTCGAGCGTCTTCGGCCCGGCGATCGACCCATCCTTCGTGACGTGACCGACCAGGATGATGGCGATCCCCTCGCCCTTCGCGAGATCCATCAGGCGAAGGGCTGATTCCCTCACCTGGCCGACGCTTCCGGCCGGGCCGTCGAGTTCGTCAACGGTCATGGTCTGGATCGAATCGACGATGACCAGCGCCGGGTTGGTTGCTCGGGCAACCTCCGCTACCCGCCCGACCTCATGCTCGGCGAGGACGGCGATGGCGCCCGCCGTCGCGTCGTCGAGCAGACCGAGGCGATCGGCCCGCAGCCGAACCTGGGCGGCGCTCTCCTCGCCGGAGACGTAGAGGACCTGTCGGGCCGGCTCCCCGCCACGAACGAGGCCAGCCGCAGCCTGGAGGAGGAGGGTGGACTTGCCGACCCCGGGCTCGCCGCCGAGCAGGACGAGCGACCCCCGCACGAGTCCTCCACCGAGGACGCGATCCAGCTCACCGATCCCGATCGCGAGACGCCGTTCGCCCGCTGCTCCAACGGCGTTGAGGGCGACGGCCGCCGACGATGACCGACCGCGGCTGGCAGCGAGGGAGCGGTCGGCCCGGGTCGGCAGTCGGATCACCGTCTCGACAAGCGAGTTCCAGGCGCTGCAGTTCCGGCACTGGCCTTCCCACCGGAGAAACGCCTCACCGCAGCTCTGGCAGACATAGCGGCTGCCGGCCCGTGCCACGGGACCCCTAGGAGACTTCGACGGGCGTCTTCGACTCCGCGGCGCGGATGTCCAGGCCGCCATCCTCGATTCGGTCGACCACGATCGTCGTCCCCGGTTCGTAGCGGCCGAGGAGCAAGTGCTCTGCGAGGACGTCCTCGATGGTGTTCTGGATCACGCGGCGCATTGGCCGCGCACCGTAGCTCGGATCCCAGCCCAGCTTGATGAGGTGATCCTTCGCGCTCTGCGTGACCTCGAGCTGCATTTCCTGTGCCCGAAGCTGGTCGCGAACGCGATTGAGCATGAGGTCGACGATCTGGCGGATCTCGTCGACCGTCAGCGAGCGGAAGACCACGGTAGCGTCGATCCGGTTGAGGAACTCTGGCCGGAAGTTGTTCTTGAGCTCCGCCT
>JBDSJV010000188.1:0-2759 GCA_039917225.1 Candidatus Limnocylindrales bacterium | reverse complement strand
AACTTCTCGACGGTTCCGCCGTAGCGGGTGATGACCTCGGTGGCGAGCTCGAAGTACCGGGTGAGCGTCTCGCGAACATCCTCGGCATCACGCTCCTCGGCAAACGGCGTGAAGCCGACGAGGTCGGCGAAAAGGACCGAGACGAGCCGGCGCTCCGCTCCCCCATCCGCGATGATCGGGCTGGCCTGGTCGCCGAGGGCACCGGCAGTCCCTGAGCTGGGACCCGAGGGCGACAGCGGCGTCGCGCACTCTGAGCAGAACTTTGCCCCGGGGGCGTTCGACGTGCCGCAGGACGGGCACGCGGCTGCGAGCGGCGTCGCGCATTCCATGCAGAACTTCGCGCCGGGCCGGTTCTCGGTTCCACAGGTTGTGCAGGTCAAGGCGGACTGGTCCCTCGGGCTTGCAGGCCGGTCACAGCTTGGTGCCGGAGCCGTGAGCATACGGCCTCACCCATGCCAGCGCGATCCGGCATTTCGGTTCTGGACCTGGCCGGCAGCAGCTGCCGAACGGGATCCGGGAGCCCGCCGATCATGACCTTCGTCTCTACCCGAGACCTGATAGCGCGCGCAATCCTCGCAGGAGGCGAGGCGGATGACTCTATGACGCCGCCCGTCCAGGAGGTGACCGAATGATCAGCAAGATCGGGGACCGGATCGTAATCGACTCCGAGCGCGTCGGGCAGCGCGACCGTGAGGGCGAGATCCTCGAAATCATCGAAGCGTCGTACGGCACCCGGTATCGAGTGCGTTGGGACGACGGCCATGAGAGCACGATTGGCCCAAGCGCGGGCAGCGCCCGGATCGTGAGCGCCAAGAGGCGACCTTCCCGGAGCTGAGCCCGGGTGCTGGCGGCCGACTACTCCGCCATGACCAGGAGTTGCGTCTCCCCTGCCGCCTCCGCATACGCCTCGACGGGCAGACAGGCGCAAACGACGTTACGGTCGCCATAGACGTTGTCGATGCGCCGGACGGGCGGCCAGTACTTGCGGGCCCGAACCCAGGGCAGCGGGAACGCACCCTGCTCGCGCGTGTATGGCCGAGCCCACTCGTCGCGCAGGAGGTCTGCGGCCGTGTGGGGCGCGTTGCGTAGCGCCGAGGCCTCGACCGGTACGGTGCCGGCCTCGATTTCGGAGATCTCAGCCCGGATCTGCAGCAATGCGTCGATGAACCGGTCGAGCTCGGCCCTGGACTCCGATTCCGTCGGTTCGATCATCAGCGTCCCCACGACGGGAAAGCTCATCGTCGGAGCGTGGAAACCGAAATCCATCAGCCGCTTGGCGATGTCATCGACGGTCACCCCGCTCGCTGCTGAAACTGGCCGCACGTCGAGGATGCATTCGTGCGCGACGTGTCCATTCGTCCCGACATAGAGGACCGGAAACGCTTCGGCGAGCCGGCTGGCGAGATAGTTGGCGTTGAGGATCGCAATCTCAGTCGCACGCCGAACACCCTCGCTGCCAAGCATCGCGATATAGGCCCACGAGATCGGCAGGATGCTGGCGCTGCCGTACGATGCGGACGACACGCGACCGGGATCGTCGAGGCGCACCCCCGGCAGAAACGGAGTGAGATGGCCGGCGACCCCGATCGGGCCGACGCCTGGTCCCCCACCACCGTGCGGGATCGCGAACGTCTTGTGCAGGTTCAGGTGACACACATCGGCGCCGATGTCGCCGGGTCGCGACAGCCCGACCTGGGCGTTCATGTTGGCGCCATCCATGTAGACCTGGCCGCCCGCATCGTGGACGAGCCGGCAGATCTCGACGATCGATTCCTCGAACACGCCGTGCGTGCTCGGGTAGGTGATCATCAGCGCGCCGAGGTCCGCCGCGTTGGCCGCGATCTTGGCGCGGAGATCATCGAGGTCCACGTTACCGTGCGGATCTGTCGCCACGACCACCACCCGATATCCGGCCATCACCGAGCTCGCGGGATTCGTGCCGTGGGCGGATGCCGGGATGAGACAGACGTTGCGATGGCCCTCACCGCGAGAGGCATGCCAGCCACGGATGGCGAGCAAGCCCGCGAACTCCCCCTGTGACCCCGCGTTCGGCTGGAGGCTGACCGCTTCGAATCCCGTGATCTCGGCGAGCCAGGACTCAAGCTCCGTGAACAGCCGCCTGTAGCCCGGCAACCGGGCGGGATCGCTGAACGGGTGGACCCGAGAGAAGCCCGGCAGCCCGATGCCCATCATCTGGGTCGTCGCGTTCAGCTTCATCGTGCAGCTTCCGAGCGGGATCATCGACCGGGTCAGGGTGATGTCCTTCTCCGCGAGCCGGAAGATGTAGCGGAGCATCTCGGTCTCGGAGCGGTAGAGCGAGAAGACCGGGTGGGTCAGGATCGGATCCGTCCGTCGCAGGCTGGCTGGAAGAGACGCGGCCGAGACCTCGGCCTTGGTTCCGATTTCCGGGGCCGTGGCGCCAAGTGCAGCCAGCACGCTCGCGATATCGGGCTCGGAGGTCGTCTCGTCGCAGGCAATCCCGACGCCGGTCGCATCGAGGCGGCGGAGCTCGAAACCAGCATCCGCGGTCGCCGCGACCAGGGCGTCCGCTCGTCCCGAGTCCCCCGTCTCGATCGCGAGCGCATCGAAGAACTGATCGTGCCGAAGCGAGAGCCCGGGTACCTCGCGCACGCCGGCCGCCAGCGCTGCGGCCCGCTCGTGGACTCGCATTGCGATGGCCCGGAGCCCGGTCGGGCCGTGCCAAGTGGCATACATGCTGGCGATGACCGCGAGAAGCACCTGTGCCGTGCAGATGTTCG
>JBDSJV010000187.1:0-3861 GCA_039917225.1 Candidatus Limnocylindrales bacterium | reverse complement strand
GGTACGAACCAGCCTGGCCTCGACGCCGGATCGAGTCCGGCGGCGATCGTGAGCTGGAGTCGCTCGCCCTGGAGCGCCGGCGTCGCGGCGTCAATCCGGGCCAGCCACAGGTCGGTGACACCGCCGTCGATCGAGAGGTAGGCGATCGCATCGCCCGCGGGCGACCAGACCGGAGCAAAGCTCCGCTCGTCATTGGTGACTCGCAGCAGCTCCTTCCCGCTCTTCGCGTCGAGGATGACGACATCGGTCCCGAACGAGGTTGTTCGAGTTGCCGCGATCAGCCGGCCATCGGGCGACCAGGCCGGCGAGGTATACCCGGGACCGGTGACCGAGGACGACTTGCCCGTCGTCGTGTCGTATTTCAGGATGGCCGGAGCGCCCTTCGAACCGTCGCTGGCGTTCTTGATGAAGAGCAGGAACCGTCCGTCCGGTGACCAGGCTGGGTCCTGGTGTCCAAGCGGCGAAATCTCGGGAGCCTTGAGCGAGGTCAGGCTGCCCGAGGCCGGGTCGTAGGTCTTCAGGACGACGTCGCTCTTGCTCGGGTTCGGGCCATCGGTGACGACGACGACGGTCCCGTCAACCGAGACAATGGGTTGGCGCAGGAAGTACGACCACGCGTAGGCCCCCGATACGATGCGTCCGATCAGGAGCTCCTCCGGCGGCGTACCTCCATCCAGCCGAACGCGCATCAGCGATGGCGTATCCAGCTTCCAGCGCAGTGCGAGGCCATTGAACTGCCAGCGCGTCGCCTCAGCGGTCGTCCGGATGAAGTAGACCCACTGGCCATCCGGCGAGAACGACGGCATCGAGTCGTGGCCGCCGGCCGTGAGCTCCGATGCAGTCGCGCCGTGCTGGATCCAGATATTCCCCGCCTTGACGTACAGGATCGATCCGAGCACGTCAGCCCGGGGATCCACGATCACGACGTTCGACGGCGTCGGGGTCCGAAGCGCCCCACCGTCGGACCCGCCACCACCCGGAAGGAGCGGCAGCCGCCCGGCCAGCAGGGCGAGACTGAGGATGCCGATGACGAACAGACCCACGGCCGCGGCGAGATCCGCGCGGGGCACGCCGGCCAGCCATGGGCCCGCAGCGCGGGGGCGGCGCGAGCGTCGGGTGTTCATCCGACCTCCCTGGTGGGAGCGCCTGCGGCAGCCACCTCGCGGCCTGGACCGACCGGAACACCGGGTCCCGATCCAGGCAGCGAGGCGGGCCCATGCATGCCCGCCGGCGCCGCGTCGCGGACCTCGAGCTGGAGTGACTCGACGCCCCCGAATCGGCGGCTCATCAGGCGCGCCACGACATCAACGCGATCGCCCTCGGCGACCTGGGTCGCCAGTTCCGGCCAGCCGAAGGCAATCCCGTCGAGGACGTCGAGCCGGCGCTTCAGGACGAGTTGCGTGTGGCCACCGCTGGCTTCGCGGGCCCTCGTGACCGTCAGGCCGAGAACCGCAACGAGCGGCTCCGGGTTACCGACTCCCCACGGACCAAGACGCGCCAGTCCGGCATGGAGTGCGTAGTCCACCTCCATCGCCGGCAGGACGAGGTCGATTGCGAGCATCGGGACAGCGTCGCGCGGTTCCGCCTCCGCGGCCAGCGCCAGGAAGCGCGACCGGAACGCGGGCCAATCGGACGCGGCAATCTCCAGACCGGCAGCGCCGGCGTGTCCACCGTGGCGAATCAGAAGATCGCTGCAAGCCGCGAGGGTGTCCGCCAGGTGGAGGGCTCCGTCACCGCGGCACGAGGCCCGGATGATGTCGCCGAGCTCTGATCCGACGATTGCCGGGCGCCCTCGCTCGTCGGCCAGTCTCGCGGCGACGAGCCCGACGACACCCACCGGCCAGGGGCCATGCACGAGCGTGGCGGCTTCTCCATCCACGGCATCGGCCGAGACTCGAGCCTCCGCGACGGCCTGCTTCGTGACGTCGCGACGCTCGAGGTTGGCGGCCTCGAGCACGGCGGCCAGTGTCTCTGCCTCGTCCGCGCTGTCAGCGAGCAGCAGGCGGGCGGCATCCATGGCCTCGCCTACCCGGCCGGCTGCGTTCAGCCGCGGGGCGACCGCGAAGGACAATGTCTCGACGTCGACGGCCGCGGGCGCAATCTTGGCGCGGGCCAGGACGGCGGCGAGGCCGGGGCGCGGGTTGGTCCGGATCCGCTCGAGGCCGAGCCGGACGATGGCCCGGTTCTCCCCGAGAATCGGCGCCACGTCCGCGATCGTCCCGATGGCGGCCAGATCGGCCAGTTCGAGAGCTGCCGGCCCAGGGCCCAGGATCAGGCGGGCCAGGGCGAAGGCGATACCGGCACCCGACAGGCTCGCATCCGGGTAGCGACTGTCGGGTCGATGGGCGTTGACGATGGCCACGGCTTCGGGCAGCTCGGCCGGAACGCGATGGTGGTCCGTGACGAGGACGTCGATCCCGCGGCGGCCGGCTTCGGCGATCTCGGCCAGGCTCGTGGTCCCTGTATCGACCGTGACGATGACACTCGCGCCCTGCCGCTCGGCAGACTCGACCGCCGCGAGCGAGAGACCGTGGCCTTCGTCGAGCCGGGACGGAACGTAGGGAATGACGGTGACGCCGAACGCGCGCAGCGCGAGCGTCAAGACCGCCAGCCCGGTGATTCCGTCCGCATCGAAATCGCCGAACACGAGGATGGTTTCGTTCCGCTCGCGCGCCACGGCGATCCGGGCAAGGAAGCGGTCCGCATCGGGCAGTAGCCGGGGATCGTGAAGGGCGTCCCGAGGGTCCCCGAAATGGCGCGCCAGGGCTCCCGGGTCCGTCACGCCTCGCCGGATCAGGATCGGCGCCGCCCACGCGCCCAGCCCAAGAGCAGCGGCGGCGGCGACCAGCTCGTCAGACGGCAGGACGGACGCGGGAAGGGCCCAGCGGGACCGCGGTTGGAGCACGTCTTCAGGATGCCACGAGCGGCTGCACGGCCGCTCTCCTGGCGATTACGCGGAGGCTCGACGGACGCCGGGCGGTCCCACGCGGCGCCCTCGAGCGCGATCTTCCCGTTCCTGCCAGACCACCAGCAACGGGCTGGCGTTGAAGATCGACGAGTAGGTCCCCGAGATGATCCCGATCAGGAGCGCGAGCACGAACTCCTCCGTCGCGGAGCCGCCGAACAGGAGGAGTGCGGTCAGCGTCAGCACGACCGTGAAGCTCGTGGTGACGGAGCGACCAAAGGTCTGGAGGAGCGAGTGGTTCACCACCTCGGCGAACGGCTCGCCCGCGTGCCGGACCCGGTTTTCGCGGACCCGGTCGAACACGACGATCGTGTCGTGGACGCTGAAGCCGATCACCGTGAGCATCGCCGTCACGAAGAGGCCGTCGATCTGGACGTCGAAGAACGTGCCGAGGATGGCGAAGACCCCGAGGACCACGATGACATCGTGGAGCAGGGCGACCAGCGCCGTAACACCCATCTTCACGTCCCGGAAACGGAGCGTGATCCAGGCAAGGATCCCGAGGCTGCCGACCAGGATCAGGAGGATGGCCTGGTTGATCAGATCCGAGCTGACGACCGCACCGATGGAGCTCAGCGAGCGCTGCTCCGCGATGGGTCCAAGCGCAGCCTGCAGGCCGGCTGCGATCCGCCCGATCTCACCGAAAGTCGGTACCTGGGTGTCCCCGACCGGTGCGACGAACGGCGACGGGGAGGGCGACGCCGACGGTTCAGGGGATGGGCTCGGGCTGGGTGCTGCCGTCGGCGCGGCGGAGGCGTTCGCCGCACCGGACGCTACGGGAGCGGCGGTCGGAGCCGAGGTCGCGGGCGCCAGGGTTGGAACCGGCGTGGGAGACGGCTCGATGACCCGGAGGTCCAGCTGCGACATGCGGATGTCGTAGAAGCCGGCGCCGGTCA
>JBDSJV010000186.1:0-3906 GCA_039917225.1 Candidatus Limnocylindrales bacterium | reverse complement strand
CGCCTGATGGCGGCAGGAGAGGGCGAATGGGAGAACATCCTGTTCGCTGAGCCGACGACGCACGAGCAGGTGGCCCGAGTGCCGGTCGCCGCGACCGCATAGCCACGTGGCCACGTTCGGCGATCTCAAGAAGTACGTCGAACACGATGGCTGGACCGAGGAGAAGAACCGCGCACGCCGACGGTCAAAAGTTGGCAACCACTGGCGCTACTCCAAGGAAGGGCACGACGGTACGACGCTCCGGACGAAGGTGTCGCACAGCGTCCGGGACGAGATCGGCTCGGACCTCTTCCACCGCATCCTGCGCGACCAACTGCGCGTCGACGAGGCCACCTTCTGGGCAGTCGTCCATGGGCGGACCGCGCCAGAGGCCTCGGCCCCACCGGCACCGGCACCCGTGCCCGGTTGGCTGATCCAACGGCTGATCCTCACTGTAGGCATGCCCGAGGACGAGGTCCGAAATCTCAGCGCCGAGGGTGCGGCTGCAGCCTGGGAGTCCTACCAAACCAGATCCCCAGCATGAGCACGAGCCAGCCGACCACGAACGGCCAGCCAATGAACCCGCGCCCGATCATCGGCACCGCCGGGCCGACCAGGGCGAGCGCCCATGGCACGGACCAAAGGGCACGGCGACGGTTGCTCATCCCCGCAGTCTGCGCCCTGGGGTCGCGAGGTCAAGCGCCGCCCGATGACCACCGGTGTCGTCTGATTGTCCGCGCAATCGCCCCACAGATAGAGAACCCCGCCTGAGACCCATCGCCGCTCCGCGTGATGGGTGCCCACCTAAATAAAACAGGGGGCCGCTCCATCACTTCCCTCCCAAGCGTGAGCTGGCGATCGTGCGCGAAGCCGGATCCGCCTTCGAGTTGAGGGGCGCTGGTACCGCCACTTCCGGCCGCGCCGGGACCCTCAGGCGGTGCGGGCGATCTGGAGAAACGAGTCCTCGACCGTGTGGAACTCCGGGTAGAGCCGATCCGGGTCGGAGTGCAGTCGGTAGTCCCAGACGATGAACCCGATCCCCAGGGTCAGGATCGAGAGGATCAGCCAGAGCGCGAAATTGCGGTGCTTGCCCTCGTCGATCCGGAACGCGATCGGGTGGCGCAGGAGGCCGAGCTGCAGCCACGCCTGGCTGAGCCGATCGTCGAATTCCGCCTCGAACCGCTGGCGGTCATCCCAGGCTCGATTGACCATGTAGTAGACGACGATCGCCCATAAACCGAGGGTAATGAAGGTCAGCAGCAGGTGGAGACCGGCGTTGATGGGCTTGAGGCTGGAACGTCCGGCGGCCTGCAGATCCGCCCGCAACTGGTCCGTCATGGGCCGGATGGCCGCGGCCGAGCCAGCCCTCTCGGCACGTCGCTCGGTGTATTCGACCAGGGCGTCGTAGTAGGCGGCCTTGCGGCGGCTGAAGGCATCGATGCGTGACATGCGGCGATAGAAGTAGACGAGCCCTGCGATCCCGAGCGTGATCCAGCTCAGGAGCAGCCAGTAGACCCACCAGTTGATGAACTTGCGGTCGGTCGATGAGCGGTCCCGAATGGACTGCTCCAAGCGCGCGACGCTCTGAACGGTCGCCGCCGCGTGGCCGGCTGGGCCTTGATCCATGGTTGGTCCCTCGGAGTTCGGGCGTGATTACGCGAGCGTGCCAGTAGTGGTTCGAGTGTAGTCGGCATGCGGTTGGGTCAGGACCCGATCACGCACGGCCAGTCCGATGCCGTCAACTCCCGCCTCTCCGTACATCTGGCGTCACGATGCTGCATTCTGGCCTGAGTCACGGCGGTGGCACGGCTCCCAGCCCGCTCGCGCGTGCGCCAGCCGAACGCTCGCGAGGGCGCCGACCAAGTAGGAGCGTGCCCATGGACGAGCAAATTGGATCCGAGGAGGGTGATCTACTTCAGCAACTCCTCGAGCGGATGTTCGGGCCGGGTGCGGACTTCCGCGACGGGCAGCGCGAAACGATTGAGGCGGTAATACGGGGCGAGCGGACGCTCGTGGTCCAGCGCACCGGCTGGGGCAAGAGTCTTGTCCACTATCCGGACTCGGGCAAAGGGACGCCGTGCCTACCCTAGAACACGAGCCAACTCCTCGAGATCTGACGAAATCTCGAAGACACGACCCCCGGGCTGGAAGAAGCGCGGCGTCTTCAGGGCCGAGCCGGTCACGAGGGCGACGATCCGCGCGCCGGGGTCGATGAGGCCGTCGCGGACGGCGACGAGGAGGCCCGCGAGTGACGCCGCGCCTGCCGGCTCCGCGAGCACGCCTGCTGAACCACCAAGCAAGGACATCGCCTCGATCATCTGCCCGTCCGTCACCGAGACGAAGGACCCTCCCGAAGCGTCGACGTCCCTGATGGCCAGCGCCCCGGAGATCGGCCGACCAACCCGGATGCCGTCCGCGATCGTGACAGCATCCGTCCCTCGGACTGGCTCACCCGACTCCCAGGCGCGCTTGACGGGCTGGCACCCGTCCGCCTGAACCCCGATGAGCCGTGGGATCGTGGTGGCGACACCACAGGCGACAAGCTCGCGAAAGCCCTTGGCCATGCCATTCAGCGTTGGGCCGTCACCGACTGGCACGACGACAACGTCGGGTATCTCCCCTTCCAACTGCTCCCAGATCTCGAACGCCACAGTCTTCTTGGCTTCGACCGTCACCGGGTTCACGCCCGTGTTCCGATCGATCCAGCCGAAGGCGCGCGCCGCCTCTCGTGACAGGCGCAGTGCCGCCTCATACCCGCCTTGCACCTTTATGACCGTGGCTCCGACGTGGAGCATGAGCGCGAGTTTGCCGCCATCTACATCGGCCGCAACGAAGTTCACGGCCTCCTTGCCGGCCGCCGCGGCCCCGATCGCGAGGCTCACGGCGACGTTCCCGGTCGATGCGCACGTGACGCGCGACGCCCCCGACGACATCGCCTCCTGGAGGACGAGCGCCGTCGCCCGGTCCTTGTTCGAGCCGGATGGTCCCCTCGTCTCGTCCTTGAGCCACAGGTTTGGCAAGTCGAGTCGGGTGCGAAGGACGGGGGGTGCCATCAGGGGCGTGCCGCCGATCGCAAGGGGGTAGACGATCGGGCCGGGGGCGAGGGGCAGAAGCGCTGCGTATCTCCACATCCCAGCCACCGACAGACCCTCGGTCGAACCCGGGTCTGCTGGAAGCAAACCCGGACCGTAGTCGTACTCCAGCAGGAGGCGCGGCCCGAAGTCGTCGATGACGGCCGAAGCCGGGTCAACGACCTCTTCAGAGCCATCGTCGTGGACCAGCACTCCCCTACTTGGCCTGACCATCCTTCCTCCTACTGATTAGATGAGAGCTGAGGACGCCCGCGAAGGACTGTGCCCGGCCTTTCGCCCGTCGCTACGCCTCCCTGCTGGACCGCTCGGCCATTCACGAAAACGCCGACGACACCCGGCGGCTGTTGACACGGCTGCTCATACGTTGCCGTGTCGACGTACGTGGCCAGGTCCAGCAGAACGAGGTCAGCGCGCAGGCCCACTCGGATTCGTCCGCGATCCGACAGCCCGAGCAGGTCCGCCGGACGGGAACTAAGCCGCGCGACGGCAGCCTCGACCGTAATCAGCTGCTCCCGGGCGGCGAACCGACCAAGGACGCGCGCCGCGGTCGCGTACACGCGAGGGTGGGGATGCGGACCGAAGATGCCGTCGGAGCCAACGAGGGCGAGTGGGTGGGTGAAGATCGACCGAACGATCTCGTCGCTCGCGTAGTGGTCGATCATCGTGGCCGTCATCGACGTCTCCACGAGAACCTCGATGGCCGCTTCGGCCGGATCCTTGCCGAGTCGCTCGCCGATCTCGGCGAGTGAGTGTCCTATCAGCTCGGCGTGACTCGTTGGTACGTCAACGACGATGACGCGATCGGGCCCACACGTGCCGTACAGGTTCTCCCAGC
>JBDSJV010000185.1:0-4667 GCA_039917225.1 Candidatus Limnocylindrales bacterium | reverse complement strand
TGCTCGCGGCGGGGCTCACTCGCTTCCTGTCCAGCACTGCCTTCCCCAGTGTTCCGGGTGGCTCGATAACGACCTCACCGCCCGTCCCGGATTTCGCCACCGTGAGCGTTCCCGGACTGAGCCTCCTCCTGTCGCCGGTGGAGGGCTCGGGACTGCCGATCGTGTCGGACGCGGCGGCGGTGGTGCTCGGACTGCTGACCGACGTCTCGATCCTGACCGTGTTCGTCGCCGCGCTGGTCCCGCTGACCTGGTGGCTACTCTGGCGGACGCAGCTCGGACTCCGGATCCGGGCGGTCGGGGAGAGCCCCGAGGCCGCCGACAGCCTCGGGGTCCGGCCGTCGCGGTACCGCTACATCGCCGTCGCGGTCAGCGGGGGACTGGCTGGCCTCGCCGGTGTCTACCTCGTGACCGTCGCCTCGAGCCTCTACCGCGAGGGGCAGACGGCAGGCCGAGGATTCATTGGTCTCGCGACCGTGATCTTCGGCAACTGGAACCCCTGGTCGGTCACGATCGGGTCGCTGGTCTTCGGCTTCACGGACGCTCTCCGGACGCGCCAGGAGGTGACGGTCGGCGTGCTGCTGGTCGGGCTCGGGCTGCTGTGCGCCGCGGTTGCCGTGCGACGGGTCCTGGTCCGGGACCTGGCCGGCAGCGTGCTGTTCGGCGGGCTGGCGGTCGTGACCCTTGCCTGGTTCTGGCTCGTCCGGGTCGTCCCGTCCGAGTTCGTGAGCTTCGCCCCGCACCTCGCGACCCTGCTGGTGCTTGCGTTCGCGCGGCAGCGACTGAGGCCGCCCGCAGCGATCGGCGTGGCCTTCCGGCGCGAGGATACCCGCTGACATCTCGGCCGGGCGGCGCTCGACCGCCCCGGCGCGTCCGGTGACGATCCGGCTCCCAGCAAGTATGGTGAGAGAGATCGTTCCGCAAGTACCTGTGAGGTTCAAGATGTCCGACTACCCGGATCTGTACGCCGACGGTTTCTCCCTGACCGCGGGCCCCTTTGGCGTAACGTTGACCCTCCAGCGCAGCGATCCAACCGGGGAAGCCGGCCCACATCAGGACCCCAACGTCGTTGTTGGCCGGATCAGGATCAGCCGGGAACTCTCCAAGGTCCTGGCGGACCAGCTCCAGCAGATGCTCGTCGCGTCGGCCCAGTCGCAGGCGTCGGCCTCCGTCAAGCACTAATCGAGGCTTGCGAGGGCAGGGTTGGCGCAGCGGACATCGGTCCCGGAGTCCGCGATCCTGATCGGTATCGTCTCAATCCGGTCTGGCGGTCCGACCTGTGCTCGCCACGGCTTCTCCAAGGGTCAATCGGTGGCCCAATCCGGACTGCTCGACCGATCTGCGACACAGTCCCGCGATTCCCGGACCCAGGGACCGCTTGCGTCCGGCACCGAGGATCGTCGCCGATCGGTGTGGAGCCCATGATCGCGGGCCTGATCGCGAACCCTGATCGCGAACCCTTGACGCTCACCACGGGTCACGCCTAGACTCCGCGCCTAATCGAATACGGGCTGTGAACGGGACGAGTACCCGTCGAGTGTCGGCAGAGAGATCCGGTGGCTGGTGGAAGCCGGAGCGACATCGACAGGGAATGGACCCGGGAGCCTCCGGACCGAACGGCGAACTCGGCGGCCAGGCCGCCATCGACCCAAGGTCACGAAAAGTGCGGCAATCGCCGAATGAGGGTGGCACCGCGGAAGGCACGGCCTTTCGTCCCGGGAGGACGAAGGTCGTTTCTTGATTTCCGGGCCGGATGGCGCGGATCGAGCGGGCGGAAGCCCGACACCGGACACCAGAGGCAGTGCCGACGATGAACAGCAGCACGGATCCGCTCAGCCTGGCCGAGGCGAAGCGCCAATCGGCCATGGCCGACACGGTGCTCCTGCGCGCCACCCGATCCGCTGACCTCGAAACGCCCATCGGAGCCTTCCTTCGCCTCGACGACGGGACAACGCCGGCGTACCTCCTCGAATCCGTGGAGGGCGGCGAGCGGCTCGGCCGCTACTCGTTCCTCGGCATCGGTCCGCGGCGTCTGCTCGAGGTACGGGACGGCCGAGCCCGGATCCAGGACCGGCCGGTGGGGGTCCTCGCCTATGCCCCGGATCTGCCGATCCGCGAGTTCGATGCGCCGGATCCACTCCAGGCCCTCCGCGAGTTCATCCCGCGTCGTCGGGTGGCGCCGCGCGACGGCATGCCCCGCTTCACCGGCGGCGCGGTCGGTGCCCTGGCGTACGACGCGATCTCGGCATTCGAGCCGTCCGTCCCGCTCCCGGAGGCCGACCCGGTCGGTGTCCCAGCCGCGGCATTCATCGAGACGGACCTGGTCATCGTCTTCGACCACCTGACCCACACCCTGTCTGCGATCGCGTCCCTACACACCGAGTCGCCAGACTTCGAGGGTCGCTACCGGATCGCCGAGGCCGCCATCTTTGAGGCGCTCGAGCGGACCTCCAGGCCATCGGCGGCCGAATTGGCCGGCGCGTCCGGCCGCAGCGCCAGGTCCGCGGACCGCGGAGGAAACGGTGACCCGTCGGCTTCCGGTGCCGTGCCGGAGTCCGCCATCGAATCGAGCCTCGGACGTGACCAGTACATTCACGCCGTCGAGGTTGCCAAGGACGCCATCGCGGCCGGGGAGGCGATCCAGGTGGTCCTGGCCCGGCGTCAGTCGTTCGACCTGCCGGTCGATCCCGCGACGGGCGCCCAGCTCGATGGCATCGGCCTGTACCGGAGCCTGCGACGCGTCAACCCCTCGCCCTACCTGTTCTTCACCCGGGTCCCGGGCTTCGAGGTCGTCGGTGCGAGCCCCGAGCTCCTGGTGCAGCTCGATAACGATAAGCTGACCACGCACCCGATCGCCGGCACGCGACCGAGGGGCGCCGATGCGCGGGAGGACGCGATCCTCGCCGAGCAGCTGCAACGGGATCCCAAGGAGCGAGCCGAGCACGTGATGCTGGTGGATCTCGGGCGCAACGACCTTGGGCGGGTGGCCCGCGCTGGCACGGTGACCGTCAGCAAGTACATGGAGGTCGAGCGCTACAGCCACGTCCTCCACCTCGTGTCCCATGTCGAGGCGCGCCTCAAGCCGGATCTCGACGCGCTCGACGCGCTGCGAGCAGTCTTCCCGGCCGGAACCCTGTCCGGGGCCCCCAAGATCCGAGCCATGCAGCTGATCGCGGCCGCGGAGAAGGAGCGCCGCGGCCTGTACGGCGGGGCCGTCGGCTACCTCGGCTATGACGGGAACCTGGATACCGCGATCACGATCCGGAGCGCTGTCCTCAAGGACGGGCGCGCTCACATCCACACCGGTGCCGGCATCGTCGCCGGCAGCGTCCCGGCGAAGGAATTCGAGGAAACTGAGCACAAGGCGGGTGCACTCAGGCGTGCCATCGAACTGGCCGCCGGGCCCGGCCCACAATCGCGCGGATCGGCCCCGGCGAGCTCAGGTACGCCGGCGAGCCCAATCACGTCGGCCAGCGAGACCCCCACGTGATCCTCGTGGTCGACAACTACGACAGCTTCACCTTCAATCTCGTCCAGGCGCTGGAGGCGACTGGGGCGCGGGTCACGGTGCTGCGCAACGACGCCATCGACCGGACCGGCGTCGAAGCCCTGGCGGATGATCCCGAGGCCGATCTTCGCGGCATCGTGATCTCGCCCGGTCCCGGGAATCCGGACGACGCCGGCGTGTCCATGGACGCGATCCGGGTGGCCGCCGATCGGGAGATCCCGCTGCTCGGCGTCTGCCTCGGCATGCAGTCGATGGCCGCGGCGTTCGGCGGATCCATCGTGCGCGCGCCGACCCTCGTCCACGGCGAGGCGTCCGAAGTCACCCATGACGGCAGCGGGCTGCTGGCGGGCATGCCACCGAGCTTCATGGCGGCCCGCTATCACTCGCTCGCGATTGATCCGGGGACGCTCCCGACCGAATTCCGGGTGACGGCCATCTCCGAGGTGGATCGCGTGATCATGGGCATCCGTCACGTCGCCCTGCCGATGGAGGGCGTGCAGTTCCATCCGGAAAGCATCCTGACGCCCCAGGGTCCGCACCTCCTTGCCAACTTCCTGCGCCTGGCAGGGGAAGGCGATGCCTCGCTCCTGGATGACGCGACGGGGTCGTTTGCGACGGCCGGGCTTGCGGAGCGCCATCCGGGTCCGGAGGGGGACCGATGAGCGATGCCGTTCGCGCCGCGCTCGCGTCGGTCATCGAAGGCGGAACCCTCGACCTCGAAGAGGCGCGACGGGCGATGGGCTCGGTCATGGACGGGGAGGCGACCCCGGCCCAGCTGGCGGCCTTCCTCGTGGCGCTCAGGATGCGCGGCGAGACGATCGATGAGCTTGCCGGGTTCGCGTCAGCGATGCGTGACCGGGTCCTGCGGGTCGAGGCGCCGGTCGGCACTATCGACGTGGTCGGGACCGGTGGCGACGGCTCGGGCACCTTCAATATCTCGACGACCTCGGCCCTCGTGGTCGCAGCGGCCGGCGTGCCGGTGGCCAAGCATGGGAACCGGGCCATCACGTCCCGTTCGGGTGCCGCCGACGTCCTCGATGCCCTGGGCGTTCGCGTCGAGCACACGGCCGAATCCGCCGCCGCGGATCTTGTCGAGTTCGGGTTTGCGTTCCTGTTCGCGCCGAGTTTCCACCCGGCGATGCGCCATGCCGGCCCGACCCGC
>JBDSJV010000184.1:0-8943 GCA_039917225.1 Candidatus Limnocylindrales bacterium | reverse complement strand
CGCCAAGGCCGTCGAGTCCAGGAAGACCGAACGACAGCGGCTCGAGGAGGCAGCGCACAAGCAGGCCGCGGCCGACGCGGCCCTTGCCGCGAAGCTCGCTCCGCCGGCCAAGCCAACGACAGAGGCTGCCGAGAAGCCCGCGAAGTCAACCTCCCGCGCCAAGGCGGCCGCAGGCCCCAAGGCCACGAAGGCGGCCGCGAAGACCACCAAGCCCCGGGCTGCGAAGGCCACGAAGGCGGCCGCGAAGACCACGAAGGCGGCCGCAAGCCCCAAGACCACGAAGGCGGCCCCCGCGGCTGCGAAGACCACCAAGCCCCGGGCCGCCAAGGCACCGACGGAGGCCGCTGCCCCCGCCGCCAAGCCGAAGCGTGCCCGAGCAGTCAAGAAGGACGAGTAGTCGAGATGGCCCACAAGAAGGCTGGCGGCACGTCGAAGAACGGCCGCGATAGCGTCGGTCAGCGCCTCGGCATCAAGGCCGGAGACGGCCAGCTCGTGACCGCTGGAACGATCATCGTTCGCCAGCGCGGGATGACCTTCCTCGCCGGCAAGGGCACGGGACTCGGTGACGACTACACGGTTTTCGCCAAGGTTCCGGGCAAGGTCAAGTTCGAATTCGCCACCAGGACCAAGAAGCGCGTCCGCGTCATCGAGACCGAAGCCGTCGTTGCGGCCGAGGCCTAGGAACAGAGCCGCACGAGCGGCGACCACCGACGAGGCATTGTGACCTCGATCGGACGGCACCGAGGAGTTAACCAGTGAAGCCCGATATTCATCCCAAGTACCAGCAGGCGTCCGTTCATTGTGGTTCCTGCGGGACCGAGTGGACCGTTGGTTCCACGCGATCCGAGCTCCGCGTCGATGTCTGTGGCAACTGCCACCCGTTCTTCACGGGCAAGCAGACCATCATCGATACGGCCGGCCAGGTCGAGCGCTTCCAGAAGCGGCTCGAGCGCCAGGTTCGCGCCGGCTGAATTCGCCCTCGCGACCCTCGTACCAACCCGATCGGCGGGCCCAAACGGGCCCGCCGTCGTGATTCCGGGGGCCCGCCGGTAGACTGCGCCCTATGGCACGTTTCAGTTACGGCGGTCAAGCCCTGATCGAGGGCGTCCTCATGCGCGGTCGCGATGCGATCGCTGTCGCGTTTCGGCATCCCGACGGGCACATCGTGTGGGCCTCCGAGCCTCTGAACACGGGCCCACATGGATGGCGCTTTGCGAAAGCCCCGTTCGTTCGAGGTCTGGTGGTCCTCTACGAGACGCTCGTGGTCGGGACCCGCTGGCTGATCCGCAGCGCGAACATCCAGGCATCCGCCGACGACGTTCAGCTCGGTCGCGGTTCGGTGGCCCTGATGCTCGGCATAACGCTCGTCCTCGGCGTCGGAATCTTCTTCCTGCTGCCGCTCCTGATCGCGAGCGTCACCACCGCGAAGATCGAACAGGGCTTCGTTCAACACCTGGTGGAGGGGCTCGTTCGGGTCGCGATCTTCCTGGGCTACCTCACGCTCATCTCGCGGGCCCCCGACATCCGGCGTGTGTTCGAGTATCACGGTGCAGAGCACATGACGATCCACACGCTCGAGGCCGGACTGCCGCTCACGACCGACAACGTGCGTCGCTACCCGACGGCCCACCCGCGATGCGGCACGGAGTTCCTCGTCGTGCTGATCGCCCTGTCGATCATCGCCTTCACCCTGGTCGGTCGGCAGGAGCCGCTGGTCATGGTCGGCAGCCGCATCCTGCTCGTGCCGGTCCTCGCCGGGATCGGCTACGAGGTCCTCCGCTGGGGCTCCCGCAATCGCTCCAACCCGATCGTCCGGGTCATCATGTGGCCGGGGATCCTGGTCCAGATGATCACCACCAAGCAGCCATCGGACGATCAGATCGAGGTCGCGATCGTGTCGATGCAGCAGGCGCTCCAGGCCGATGGCGAGTCGGTGCCGTCAGGCTCGGATGAGCCCGAGCGCCGCCATCTCGATACGCTGAGCCCCGCCGCCTCGACGGCATGAGCGAGCTCGACGCCAAGCTGGCCGACGTCGCGACGCAGTTCGACGAGGTCCAGCACCAGCTTGGTCAGCCCGAGACACTGGCGGATCCCGACGAGATCCGACGGCTGGGTCGCGAGCTCTCCCGGCTCGAGCCAGTCGTGGCCGCCTATCGCCGCCTCCTCGACACCCGGACCGAGCTCGACGGGGCCCGCCAGGTGCGCGACGGCGAGGCCGACGACGAGCTCCGTACGATGGCGCGCGAGGAGATCGACCGCCTCGAGGCCGACGAGACGCGACTGGTCGAGGAACTCAAGCTGCTCCTCCTGCCCCGCGATCCGGCCGACGACGGCAACGTCATCCTCGAGATCCGGGCCGGGGCCGGTGGCGAGGAGGCCGCGCTGTTCGCGTCGGAGTTGCTGCGCATGTACCTCCGCTACGCGGAGCGCCACCGCTGGGCGTCGGAGGTGATGAGCCTCCACGAGACCGGGATCGGCGGCGTCAAGGAGGCCATCGTCCAGGTTTCGGGCGACGGGGCGTTCTCCCGCATGAAGTTCGAGGGCGGGACACATCGTGTGCAGCGGGTCCCGGCGACCGAATCGTCCGGCCGGATTCACACTTCGACTGCGACGGTCGTCGTCCTCCCCGAGGTCGAGGAGACGGAAATCCACATCGACGAGGAGCGGGACCTCAGGATCGACGTCAAGCGGTCCTCCGGACCCGGCGGCCAGTCGGTCAACACCACGGACTCTGCGGTTCGGATCACGCATCTCCCGACCGGACTCGTGGTCGAGATCCAGGACGAGAAGAGCCAGCACAAGAACAAGGCGAAGGCGCTGGCCGTCCTACGGGCGCGCCTGGTCGACCTCGAGCGGCGCCGTCAGCGGGAGGTGGATTCGGAGGCCCGACGCTCGATGATCGGGTCGGGGGACCGTGCGGACAAGGTCCGGACCTACAACTTCCCGCAGGATCGCCTGACCGACCATCGGATCAACACGGACTTCTCCAGTCTGCCGCGCGTGATGGACGGTGATCTGGACAAGCTCATCGACGTCCTGATCACGACGGACCAGGCGGAGCGCCTCGCCGAGCTCGTCGACGACGGCTCCGGAGCCAGCTGACCGTCAGCCGTGGCCACCGTTGGGGAGCTGCTCCGCGACGCCGTTGAGCGGCTTCGGGCCGCCGGTTCGGACACGCCGCGTCTCGATGCCGAGGTCCTGCTGGCCAACATCCTGGGGATCGACCGCTCCGGCGTCCTGGCGCATCCGGAGGCCCCAGTCGGGGACGGATCCGCGGAGCGCTTCGCGGAGGCCCTGACCCGGCGAGAGGCTGGCGAGCCGGTGGCCTACCTGCGCGGCGTCCGCGAGTTCCTCGGGCTCGCCTTCGTGACCGATGAACGCGCCCTGATCCCGCGCCCGGAGACGGAGCGGATCGTCGAGCTGGCCGAGACCGACGTGGCGCGGCGGCTGATCTCGGCCCCACGGACGCAGGACGCACCGCCGATCCGGATCGTCGACGTCGGGACGGGGAGCGGTGCCATCGGCGTGGCCCTGGCCGTGCGGCTCCGAAGCCGTCGCATGCTGGGCGAGGTGGATCTCCTCGCCGTCGACGATTCCGCTGATGCCCTGGATCTCGCGAAGGAGAACGCCGTCGGGCATGCCGTCGCGGACCAGGTGCGGTTTGCGGAGGCGGACCTCATCCCGAACTGGGAGTTGCCGTTCGACCTGGTCCTGGCGAATCTCCCGTACATCGCGACTGAGGACCTCGCCACGTTGCCGGCGCCGGTGCAGTTCGAGCCGCGCCACGCGCTCGATGGGGGGCCGGATGGGCTCGACGTGATCCGGCGCCTCGTTGCGATCCTGCCGGAGGTTCTCGCCGAGCGCGGAGTGGCGCTGCTGGAGATCGGTTCGGACCAGGGTGCCGGGATCGCCGAACTCGCGGACGCCCTGCCTGGCCACTGGTCCTGCAAGATCGAGCCCGACCTGGCCGGCCTGTCGAGAGTTGCCCGGCTCGAGCGGATCGAGCGGTGAGCCCGGCTCCACTGTTCGTCGCGCGCGGCGTGGAGCCCCTCTTCCCGGTGCGCCTGATCGCCCTTGATATCGATGGGACGCTGGTCGACGACGACCTGGCGCTCCGTGATCGCACGGTGACCGCGATCCGGCGCGCTGTGCGGCATGGGATCGAGGTCTCGCTCGTCACCGGCCGGATGACCTCGTCCGCCATCCGGTTTGCCCAGACGCTCGGGTTGTCGGCGCCGGTGATCGGCTACCAGGGCGGCCTGATTCGCGAGATGCCGGTGGCGCCCGGAATGGCCGGTCGCCTGGTCCGCCATCGGCCGCTCCAGCCCGCGTCGGCCCGGGAGGCGGTTGTCTGGAGCCGGGAGCGTGGACTCGACCCGCACCTGAACCACCTCGAGCGGCTCGTGATCCGGTCCGACGATCCACGGGTGGACGACTACTCGGCCTTCCTCGGCGCCCGGGCCACCCGGGTCGTCGACCTCCCGGGCTGGATCCAGCGGCCCGTGACCAAGGTCGTCGCCGTTGGGCCGCCCGGGCTGCCCATGTCGCTCCTGGCGGAGGCCCGGGCGTTCTTCGCGGGCCGTGCTGACGCGACGGTGGCCCATCCGCGCTTCCTCGAGTTCGTGGCGCCCGGCGTCTCCAAGGGCGCAGCCGTGCGCTGGCTTGCGCGGCGGGCCGGGATCCCGATGGGAGCCGTCCTCGCGATCGGCGATCAACTCAACGACTTCGAGATGCTGGCTGCCGCCGGCCACGGAGTCGCGATGCCGTCGGCCCCGCGGGCCGTTCGAGCAGTGGCCCGCTACATCGCGCCGAGCCTGTTCGAGGAGGGGGCAGCCCAGATGATCGAGCGACTCGCCCTGGCCGGGCCACGGGAGGCCGCCGCGGCCGCCGCAGGCCTGGCTGCCGAGGCATCCATCCGGCGCCTGGATGACGAATCCAGCGGGGACGAGGATTGGATCTGATGACAGCGAGGATCCTCCCCGACGACGAGGCGGGCCGCGCGGAGGCGATTGGCGTGCTCCGGTCCGGTGGCATCGTGGCGTTTCCGACCGACACGGTGTACGGCATCGCCGTCAGCCCGGCCACGCCCGGTGGCATCGAGCGGCTGTTTCACGTGAAGCAACGACCGCCGGACAAGGGGATCCCGCTGCTGCTCGGAAGCGCGGACCAGGTACTCGAGGTCGGAGTGCCGAACGATGCCTCCCGGCGCCTTGCGACGGCCTTCTGGCCCGGGCCACTGACCCTGGTACTGGTCCGGCTCCGGCGCACGGCCGAGCCCGCCACTGGCGCCCCGTCACCCGAGCTCGAGCCAACCGTCGGCGTTCGCCTTCCGAATCACCCCTGCCCCCGCACACTCGCGGCGGCCCTGGGGCCGCTGCCGACGACCTCGGCCAATCTCAGCGGCGGTCCGGACGCGGTCGATGCCACGACGGTGGCGGCGACCCTGGGCGAGGCAATCGATCTCATTCTCGATGGCGGCCGGACCGCGGGGCCCGTGGCCTCGACCGTCGTCGACTGCACCGTGGATCCGCCCACGGTCCTCCGTGAGGGAGTGCTGGGGAGCCGTCGGATTCGTGACGCACTCTCCGCCGAATGACCTCCGGCGAGGCGCTGGATCGCCCAACGAGTGTGGGACGATACGGACACGGCCGGAGGCGTGGGCCGGGGCGGCGGCCGATGCCACGCGCTCAATGGCCCGAGGGACGTCGCAGGACGCAACCGAGAAGGAGACCATCAGGATGACGTTCACCACGGACCAGGCGCTCGGATGGGCGTCGCTCGCCGACGTAGACCCGGAGCTGTGGTCCGCGATGGTCCAGGAACGCCGCCGGCAGCACGACAAGATCGAGCTGATCGCCAGCGAGAACTACACCTTCGCCGCGGTCATGGAGGCCCAGGGCTCGTGGTTGACCAACAAGTACGCCGAGGGCCTGCCCGGGAAGCGGTACTACGGCGGCTGTGAGTACGTCGACATCGCCGAGACGCTGGCCCAGCAGCGCGCTCTCGCGCTCTTCCCCGGCTCCGAGCACGTCAACGTCCAGCCGCACTCGGGGGCCCAGGCCAACATGGCCGCCTACTTTGCGGTCCTGCGGCCCGGAGATCGCATCCTCGGGATGAACCTCGCCCACGGCGGGCATCTCACCCACGGCTCTCCGGTCAATTTCTCGGGCCGTCTGTACGAAGTCCACGCCTACGGGGTCGAAGAGGCGACCGGACTGATCGACTACGACGCCCTTGAGGCGCAGGCGAAGGAGGTCCGACCCCGCGTCCTGGTGGCGGGCGCCTCGGCCTACCCGCGTACCTTCGACTTCGAGCGGATGGCAGCGATCGCCCACGGTGTGGGCGCCCTGCTGTTCGTGGATATGGCCCACGTCGCCGGTCTCGTGGCGGCCGGCGCCCATCCGAGCCCATTCCCGCACGCCGACATCGTGACCACCACGACGCACAAGACGCTGCGTGGGCCGCGTGGCGGGCTCATCTTCAGCCGTACCAATCTGCCCGAGTCAGTCGAGCCAGCCAACTTTCCGATGGTCAAGACGACGCTTGCCGCCCAGATCGACAAGACGGTCTTCCCCGGGGTCCAGGGCGGCCCGCTCATGCACGTCATCGCTGCCAAGGCCGTGGCTCTGCTGCTCGCCGCCACAGACGACTTCCGACGCGATCAGCATCGAACCGTCGAGAACGCGGCGGTCCTGGTGGAGGCGCTGGCCGAGCGCGGTGCGCGGGTGGTCTCGGGCGGAACGGACAATCACCTGGCTCTCGTGGATGTCACGCCCCTCGGGGTGACCGGCAAGGAGGCCGAGCATCTCCTCGACGAGATCGGGATCACGGTCAACAAGAACGCCATCCCGTTCGATCCGCTGCCGCCCAACACGGCATCCGGCATCCGGATCGGCACACCGGCGACCACGACCCGCGGCTTCGGGCCCGACGAGATGCGGACGATCGCCCGCCTGATCACCGACGCCGTTGCCCATCGTGACGACCCTGCGGCATCGGCCGCACTGGCGTCGGAGGTCGCCTCGATGGTCGCGCGGTTCCCCGTGCCTGGGCTGCCCGCCGAGGTGGCATGACCTTCATTCCGAGCGCTGCGGGCACACTGCCGCTCCTGATCGGGGCCTTCATCGCCGCCGCGCTCATGGCCCTGGTCCTGACGCCACTGATCCGGACCCGCATCGGACGGCGCGGGATCATGGATGCACCGAATCATCGGCGAGTGAATACGAGCCCGATCCCGCGCGGTGGGGGCGCGGCCGTGGCCGTCACGTTCCTCGTGGTGGGCGGTGGCCTGACGCTTTTCAATGCCGAACTGACGGCGATGCCGGCGCCGGTCGGGATCTCCGCCGGCCAGCTTGGGGCGCTCTTTGCGGGCGGTGCGCTGGCGGCGCTGATCGGAGCGCTCGATGACGTGCTCGACCTGCGCGCGCGGTGGCAGTTCCTGGGTCAGATCGGCCTCGCGGCGGTCGCCGTTGCCCTCGGTATCGGCGTCGTCTTCGTCAGCAATCCGTTCGGGCCCGATCTCATCGTGTTCTGGCCGCCGTTCGCGATCGCCTTCACGCTGGTCTGGATCGTCGGGATGCTCAACAGCATGAATTTCATCGACGGCTTGGACGGACTGTCGACCGGAATCGCCCTGATCGCCGCGCTCACCCTGGGCGTGCTGAGCCTGACCACCGCGGTCAATCAGCCGTACGTGGCCGTGATGTGCACCGTCCTGGCCGGCGGCCTGCTCGGATTCCTTCGCTTCAACTTCCAGCCCGCCTCGGTCTTCCAGGGGACTGCCGGGGTGATGTTCATGGGCTACACGCTCGCCATCCTGTCCGTCCTCGGCTCCGCCAAGGTCGTCGTGGCGCTGCTGGTGCTCGGGGTTCCGATCATCGATACGTTCTGGGTGATCGTCCGCCGGCTGCTCGCAGGGCGGTCACCGTTCACGCCGGACCGTGGCCACATCCATCACCGCCTCCTGGACCTGGGCCTGAGTCACCGCGGCACGGTCCTGCTGATCTATGCGATCTGCGTCGGGCTCGGGGCGCTGTCGCTCGTCGTCTCCACCGCGACGCAGGTCTACGCATTCCTCGGGGCGCTGGTCTCGTTTGGCGTCGTGCTCTTCCTGCTGACGCGCGGGCCACACGAGGCGCTCGAGCCCGAGACCTACGAAGGCGACGAGGCCGAGTGAAGGACTGGCGCGGCCTCCCGCGCGACCCGGGGAAGCCTGGCGACATGCTTTCCCCGGCGGACCTTGCCTGGCGCATCGGCGCCTCCGACAGCCGACCACCCGAGTCGGCTGGGGGTGAGGCCGACGCAGCCGGCGGGGCTCGCTCTGAGACTGATTCGCCGTCATCCGCGGCCAATGGCCCCCCGGGTGGCGGGGTCGTGCCCGTTGCCCCCGTGAGCCGACGCCGCGCCCGCGGAACGGGGCGGCACGCCCACCCGGTCGAGAGCTGGGCCGTCCGTTCGACGCTGCTGCTCCGCGATGCCGCCGGCCTGCTCTTCGGGGCCGTAGCCATCCTGTTGGTCGTGCAGTTCGCAGGGAGTGGCGTCGGGCAGACCACGGGCTTCGGGCCACCGTCGCCCTCTGCCGAACCGTCCGGTGTCGCGATCGGGGGGGAGCTCCCCAGTATCTCCCTCGGCCCGACCATTGGCCCGGTGATCGATCCGGGCCTCCTCCCGGTCCTGGACTCGACTCCGACGCCGATCCCGGATGTGGCCGTGCCGCCACCCACGCCAAGACCGCAGACCACGCCTCGGCCGACCCCGAGGCCGACGCGCACACCGACTCCGACGTTGGGATCAACTCCGGCTCCAACTCCGACACCGACGAGCGCCCCGACGCCGACTCCCAGTCCGACCGCCACGCCGACACCGGTGCCAACGCCACGTCCGACACCCGCGCCGACGCCGACACCTACGCCCGAGCCCACCCCGACACCTACGCCCGAGCCC
>JBDSJV010000183.1:0-7166 GCA_039917225.1 Candidatus Limnocylindrales bacterium | reverse complement strand
GGGCAGGCTGTGGGCCGTCAGCAGCACCGGGATGCTGTCTCGCTGGTCGGGCGAGGCGTGATCGAGCGCCTCCACGATGCGCTGTGCCAGCGCGTCGACGAAGGCTGGCTCACGATGCCAGGCACCCGCGACCTCGACGACGGGTGCGTCCGTGCCTACCGCCGCTCGGGCTGCCTCGACCGCGCGGTGGTAGCCGCCCATGATGAGCGGTGAGTATTGGGGCGACAGGATGATCGCCACGACCCGATCGACCCCGGACTCGATGAGATCGCGAAGTGCCGTTTCGATGGACGGCTCCGAGAAGCGCATCCCCGCTCGCACCACCGCCTCGCCGCTCATCCGGGACTCGAGCGCCCTCGCCTGAGCCTCGGTTCGGCCAACGAGCGGCGACCCTCCAATCACCTCGTACCGACGGGTGAACTCGGTGACGAGCTCAGCGTCGGGAGCCCGGCCACCACGGACGGCGGTGAGGTAGCGGGGCACGTCCTCGAGCGACGAGGGCGAGCCGTACGTCATGAGCAGGATGCCGAGGCGCCCGGAATAGCTTGTCACGCTGTCTCCCGCTGTGTCAGGTCATGGACGATGGTCACCAGGTCACGCAGCACTCCCGGGTCGGTTCCGCGAGGCGCCGCATGGCCGAGATTGAAGATGTGCCCGGCCCGGCCACCGGCCTCCGCCAGGACCGCCCTCGCCCCTTCTTCCACGGCTGTCCAGCCGGCGAGCAGTCGGGCCGGGTCGAGGTTGCCCTGGATGGCCCGGTCGGGACCGATCCGCTCCCATGCCTCGGCAAGCGATTGCCGGGAATCGATCCCGATGACATCGCCGCCGGCGGCGGCGAACGGCTCGAGAATGCCAGCCGTGCTGACGCCGAAATGCATCGTTGGAACACTGTCGGCGGCCGCCAGGACGCGGGCGGCGTAGGGCTGGGCGAAGCGTACGTAGTCGGCGGGGCCCAGCGTCCCGACCCAGCTGTCGAAGACCTGGATCACCTGCGCCCCGGCGCGAACCTGGGCATCGACATAGGCGCAGAGCCCGGTCGTGAGGCGGTCCATGAGTGCCGCCCAGGTTTCCGGCTCGCGGAACATGAGCGCTTTCGCCAGCGACTGGTCGCGGGACGGCCCACCCTCAACCAGGTAGCAGGCGAGCGTGAACGGACCTCCGACGATCCCGATGAGGGCCGCCCGTCCTGCGAGCTCACGCCGGACGATCCCGATCGCCTCAAGCATGAACGCGAGATCGGTCGCGGGGTCCAGGGGCTGGAGCCGGTCGACGTCTTCTGCCGAGCGGAAGGGTGCGGCGATGACGGGGCCGGTGCTCTCGAGATGGAGCTCCACTCCCATCGCCGCGACCGCCAGCATGATGTCGGCGTACATGACCGCTCCATCGACGCCGTACGTCTCGACCGGCATCAGGCTGACCGCTGCGCACAGATCCGGCGTTCGGGCGATCTCCTCAACGGAGTACCGCTCCCGGAGCGCGAGATACCTGGGCAGCGAACCACCAGCCTGGCGCATGAACCAGACCGGCGTGGCATCGACCGGCCGGCGCCGGGCGGCCTGGAGCAGTCGCTCCTCGCCGGTCATGGCGCGTGGGGCACTCGCCGACGCCACGATCTTCCGACTCATCGCTTGGTCCTGACCGGCTCGGGGCTCGCGACCGAACCGTGCCTCCCGGGGGAGGCGTCGAGGTGGAGGGCGTGGCTCATGTCGCTGACCGCGTGACCGCCGGCGAGGAATGCGGTCACAGCCTGGGCGGCGCTTTGGCCCTGCGCGATGCAGTCGGGAAGGCCGACTCCGCGGTAGGCGCCACCCGCGAGGCGGATGGTCGGAAAGGGCGCCAGGGCCCGTTCCATCGCCGCGACACGCTCGAGATGGCCGACGGTGTAGTGCGGCATCGCCCCTGGGAACCGCGAGATCCGCGTCAGGATCGGGCGGCCGCGGATCCCCAGCACAGCGGCGACATCGGCGTGGGCCAGCTCACCGATCCGCTCGCTCTGGTCCTCGTCGTGGATGGCGCCCGCCGACCGTCGGCCGCCGATGAACGCCCGGACGAGGAGCATTCCATGTGGGGCCCTCCCTGCCCACTTGTGGGAGCTGAGCGTGCAGGCAATGATCGACAGCGGCTCGTCGTCCGCGACGATGAAGCCATGTCCGATGGGCGTGTCCCGCACCTGGTCCTCACGGTAGGCGAGGTTGACGACGGTGGTCGAACCGTGCGGGATGTCCAGCACGTGGCGGGCGGCGTCGGGTATCGCTGGACCCAGCAGCGAGGCCGCCGCGGGCGCCGGGGTTGCGATGATCACAGCTTCCCCGCAGATCCGCTCGCCCCCCTCCAGAACGATCGTTGTCGTCGTCGGCTTGATCTCCAGGGAGATCACGCGGGCATCTGTCCGTACCTCGACGGAGGGCAGAGCGCGGATCGAGTCCTCGAGCGCATCGATGAGCCTTTGGGTTCCACCCGCCAGCGCCAGGAATGGGGGCGGTGGAGCAGGTGGGGTTCCGCCGCTGGCACGAATGGACCTCGCCGCCCGGGCCCGCGCCCTGGCATCGGAAAGGATGGCCAGGAGCAGGGAGCGATGTACCCGCTCGGATTCCCGAAGCTGCGGGACAACCGCATCGAGGCTTAGCTCGTCGATCGGCGTGCCGTAGACGCCGCCGAGGAGCGGCCCGGCCAGCCGATCGACAAGCGCCGCTCCGAGTCGGTGCCGGAGGAAGGGGCCCACGGCGACGTCGCCGTGGGCAGCCTCGCGCGGCAGGACGAGGTCGAGGGCCATCCGGAGCTTCTCGGCCGGCGAGAACAGGTCGCTCATGATGAACGGCCGGAACCTGGTCGGGAGGACGAGGCCCATCCCGTCCGGGAAGCGCAACGAGCGGCCGCGAGTGCGGACGTAGACGGTTCGCGGTTCGAGCGGCCGAATGAGGTCCCCGGCGAGGCCGAGCTCGCGACAGAGCTGTACCGCTGCCGGACGATAGCTGACGAAGGAGTCGGGGCCATGCTCGATCAGGAAGCCGTCGGTCGTCTCGGTCCGAATCTTTCCGCCGAGGCGTGCGGAACGCTCTACGAGCATCGTCGGTATGCCGGCCCGCCCGAGCGCATAGGCGCTCGCCAGGCCGGTGATGCCGCCACCGACGACGAGGACGGTCATGGCTGCCCCGATGTCCTTGCCGGGCTCAGTTCGGCGCGCCGTCGACGACGGGCGGGACGAACGGGCAGAGCGGGTCCGTCTCGAGCGGATCGCCCGTCCAGGCGAACGCCCGGGCCCGCGAGCCGCCGCAAATCCGGGCGTACTCGCAGCGCCCACAGCGTCCCTTGAACTGCTGCGGGTCGCGGAGGCTGGTGAAGATCGGATGGTTCCGATACAGCTCCACGATGCTGGTCTCGCGCACGTTGCCGACCGTGATCGGGAGGAAGCCAGAGGGGTAGACGGAACCATCGTGGTTCACGAACATGATCCCGTTCCCGTCGCGGATTCCGAAGCCGCGCCCGACCGACGTAGCTGCGATCTCGTCCGGCGTTTTCCCCTCGGCCTCCATCGCCCGGATCGCAACCCGCCGGTAGTGCATCGCCTCGGTCGTCTTTACCTGGAACGGTGCCGTCCGCGACAGCTCGAAGAGCCAGCGGTTCAGGCGCTCCGACTCGGCCGGGGAGACCTCCTTGAGGGCTGAGCCACGCCCAACGGAGATCAGGTAGAAGAGGCTCCAGCGCATGATGTCGAGGTGCAGCAAGAGCTCATAGATCGCGGGCAGATCCGGGAGTGTCTCGTCTGTGATGAGCGTGTTCACCTGGATCGGAAGCCCTGCTTCGCGGGCGATCCGGGCCGACTCGAGCGTGGTGGCGAACGTCCCCTCGACGCCACGGAACCCGTCGTGGATCCCGGCCGTGGAGCCGTCGATGCTGAGGGAGATGTTCTGGATCCCGGCCGCCTTCAGGCGGTCAAGCGCGTCTTTCGTCAGCAGGCCCGTTGCGGCCGGCGCGAGCGAGCAACCGATGCCGCGCTGAGTTGCCGACTCCACCAGTTGGACAAGATCCGGCCGAAGCAGCGGGTCGCCGCCAGTGAAGACGAGATGCGGGAACGGGCGGCCAAACGCGGTGATGTCATCAAAGAGCTTCGTTCCCTCCTCGAGTGTCAGCTCCAGCGGACTCCGCTCGGCCATCGCCGATGCCCGGCAATGACGGCAGGCGAGGCCACATGCGTTCGTCATCTCCCAGTAGACGAGCATCGGAGCCCGCCCATAGACGTAGCCCTCTGCCTTCACCGCGCCGACTCCGACGAGACCCGGATGTCCGCCTGGATGGCTGGTCGGGGCGAGGCGCTCGTGTCGGGTGACCATCGAGGATCTCCTTTCCGTTACGCCGGGACGGACGGCTGGAGGACGCGGCCGACGATGTCGGCAAGGCCCGAAATGAATGTGGGATCGTCGTTCAGCGAACGTGCCCGTTCAATTCGGATCCCGACGGATCTGGCGACGCCCTGCGCTTCGATGTCGATGTCGTAGAGGACCTCGAGGTGTTCGGCTACGAAGCCGACCGGCGAGATGACAAGCTCGCGGATGCCATCCGCGCCCAGGCGGCGGATCTCGGCGAGGATGTCCGGGCCCAACCACGGCTCTTCGGTCCGGCCGGCACTCTGAAACGCGAAGTCGTAGTGATCGAGCCCGAGCCGGGCTGCGACGGCAGCCGAGGTGCGCACGAGCTCGTCAGGGTAGGCGTCGCCCTCCGCGACGGTGCGGGCCGGGAGGCTGTGGGCCGTGAACATGACCCGTGGATGGGCCGGATCATCGAGGCGCTCGACGGCCTCGCGAGTGACGGTGGCCAGGGCCTCGATGAAGCGGGGCTCGTCATGCCACGACTCGACGAAGGTATAGGACGGGGCGGACTGCCCGAGGCCGGCCAGTGCGCCGTCGACGGCCCGGCGGTAGCCGGCAGCGTTGGACGAGCGCTGGGGGGCGAGCGCGATGGCCGCGAACCGATCGACGCCGTCGGAGGCCATCTGCTCGACGATCGTGCCGATGCGCGGTGCGATGTGGCGCATTCCCGCGTAGACCGGGATCGCGCGGCCACGCCCCGCCAGCTCGCGCGCCAGAGCCGCCCGCTGGCGTTCGACGATCCGCGAGAGGGGAGAACCGCCTCCGATCTCGCGGTATCGTCTCACGAGCTCGTCGAGCAGATGTTGGGGCGGCGGGTTTCCCCGACGGATGTCCGTGTAATAGGCCTCGACCTGGTCGAGCGAGTCGGGGCCGCCGTACGCCATGAGCAGGACGGCCTGGGTCATCGCAGCGTCCCCGCGGTTGTCTCATGGACGAGCCCGACCAGGCGCTGCAGGTCATCCGGGTTCGTCCCTGGCAGGACACCATGCCCGAGGTTGAAGATGTGCCCGGGCCGCCCACCGGCCTGCTCGAGGATCCAGCGGGCCTGGTCGGCGGCGTCCTCGAAGGGTCCCAGGAGGAGCGTCGGATCGAGGTTGCCCTGGACGGCTCGATCGGGGACCCGCTCCCAGCCATCGGCCAGGCTGACCCGCCAGTCGAGGCCGATGACGTCGCCTCCGGCGCCAGCCATCTCGGCCAGCAGGCCGGCCGAGTCCGTCCCGAAGTGGATGGTCGGAACCGCAAGATCGGCGAGTCCAGCGAAGAGGCGACGCATGTGCGGCGCGACGGCCCGCGTGTAGTCGAAGGGGCTGAGGGTCCCGATCCAGGAGTCAAACAACTGGACCACCTGGACGCCAGCAGCCACCTGTGCACGAAGATAGGCAACCGTCATGTCGACCAGGGCTCGCATGAGCCCATCGAACGTGGCTGGATCGGCCCGCATGAGCGTCTTGAGCCGTAGGGCGTCGCGCGACGCTTGCCCCTCGACGAGGTAGGAGGCGAGGGTGAACGGCGCTCCTGCAAACCCGATCAGCGGGACGGGTGCATCCCGCTGAATGAGCCGAACCGCCTCGAGGAGTGGTCCAACGGCTGCCTCGGGGTCGAACGCCCGAAGCCGATCGACGTCCGCGGCCGTCCTGATCGGCCGATCGATCACCGGCCCGACGCCGTCGACGATCTCGAGATCGACCCCGATCCCCGGCAGCGGTGTCGTGATGTCGGCGAACAGGATCGCGGCGTCTACGCCGAGCCGTCGGACCGGCTGGAGCGTGACCTCGGCACAGAGCGCGGCGTCACGGGTGATGTCAACCAGGCTCGCCCGTTTGCGGATTGCCCGGTACTCGGGCAGGCTTCGCCCGGCCTGGCGCATGAACCAGACCGGCGTGGTGTCGACGACCTCTCTCCGGCAGGCACGCAGGAATCGGTCGTTCATGCTCTCAGGACCTCACCGGCGGCGGCGATGGTGGCCTCGACCTCGACCGGCCCGTGGGCCATCGAAACGAACCAGGCCTCGAACTGGGACGGCGGCAGCAGGATCCCTCGGTCGAGCATCCCGCCGAAGAAGCTCGCAAACGCCCCCCGATCCGATTGGAGCGCCTCGCTGGCATCATCCGGGATGTCGGCCCGGAAGAAGACCGTGAGAAGCGCTCCGACCTGGCTCACGGACACCTCCCGACCGGCGTCGGAGGCCGCCGCCCGCACGCCCTCGGCCAGCGTTTCCGACGCGGCTTCCAGGGCGAGGTATCGGTCAGGCGTCAGGGCCCGCAACGTGGCAATCCCGGCGGCCATCGACAACGGATGCCCGGACAGTGTGCCGGCCTGGTAGACGGGCCCACTCGGCGCAATCAGGGCCATGAGATCGGCCCGGCCCCCGTAGGCGCCGATCGGCATCCCACCACCGATGATCTTGCCAAGCGTCGTGAGGTCCGGCCGGACGCCGAACCGTGCCTGTGCGCCGCCCGGCCCGAGCCGGAAGCCGGTGATCACCTCGTCGAACACGAGCAGGGCGCCATCCGCTCGGGTGGTCTCCCGCAGATGCTCCAGGAAACCAGGCGCCGGGGCGATGACCCCGACGTTGGCAGCGACCGGTTCAACGACAACGGCGGCGATCTCGCCCGGGTGCGTCGCGAAGGCCATCGTGACCGATGTCGGATCGTTGTACGGCAGGACGATCGTCTGCGCCGCGGTCGCGTCCGGAATCCCCGCGCTGCCCGGTATTCCGTGGGTGACGACACCCGAGCCGGCCTCGACCAGGAGACCGTCCGAATGCCCGTGGTAGCCGCCAGCGAACTTGACGATCAG
>JBDSJV010000182.1:0-2622 GCA_039917225.1 Candidatus Limnocylindrales bacterium | reverse complement strand
GGGCGAACTCGACGCCATGCGGCATTCGTCCGCCCATGTCATGGCCGAGGCGGTGCTGGATCTGTTTCCGGGCGCCAAGCTCGGCATCGGACCAGCCATCGCGGATGGCTTCTACTACGACTTCGATCTGCCCAGGCCGCTGACCCCGGACGATCTCGAAGCCATCGAGGCCCGGATGCGAGAGAGCGTTGCCGCGGACCACCTGTTCGTCCGGCGCGAGGTCGCCCTCGACGACGCGCGGTCGGTGGCCGCGGGCCAGGACCAGGTCTACAAGGTCGAGATCCTCGATGACCTCGCGGCTCGCGCCGTGGCGGCGGGCGAAGCGCCTCCGGTGACCTCCTTCTTCGAGCATGGTTCGTTCAGCGACCTGTGCAAGGGCCCGCACGTCGCGAGCACGGGCAGGATTGGTCCCTTCAAGCTCCTCTCGATCGCGGGCGCCTACTGGCGCGGCGATGAGAAGCGACCGATGCTGCAGCGGATCTACGGTACGGTCTGGGCGAGCCAGGAGGACCTGGACGCCTACCTGTGGCGCCGCGCCGAGGCCAGGAAGCGTGATCATCGGCGGCTGGGCGTGCAGCTCGATCTGTTCAGCTTCCATGATGTCAGTCCCGGGTCGGCGTTCTGGCACCCCAAGGGCCAGATGCTCTGGCGGACGCTCGAAGGGGCGATGCGCGAACTCCAGGCGCGACGGGGCTACCAGGAGATCAGCACCCCGATCCTCGTCGACAAGAAACTCTGGCAGCAGTCAGGCCACTGGGATCTCTACGACGCGAACATGTTCCGCCTTGAGTCCGAGGATCACGACTTCGCGCTGAAGCCGATGAACTGCCCGGAGTCGACGTTCATCTACCGCTCGAAGATCCGCTCCTACCGGGACATGCCGATCCGTTACAGCGAGTTTGGCCGGCTCCATCGGAACGAGCGCTCCGGGACGCTGTCCGGGCTGACCCGCGTCCGGCAGTTCGTCCAGGACGATGCGCACGTCTACGTCCGTCCGGATCAGCTGGCAGATGAGATCGCAGCGATGCTCGGCGAGGTCCGTGAGGCGTACTCATGGGTCGGTCTCACGCCGCGATTCGCCTTCGCTACCAAGCCGGACAAGGCGATCGGCGACCCAGCGCTCTGGGAGCGCGCCGAGGCGCTCGTCAAGGAGGCCCTCGATCGGGCCGGTGGCGACTATCAGGTCAAGCCCAGGGACGGGACGTTCTACGCCCCGAAGATCGACATCTACATCGACGATGCCCTCGGACGGGAGTGGCAGATGGCCACCATCCAGGCGGACCTGACGATGCTCCCCGAGCGCTTCGATCTCAGCTACATCGATGAGGCGGGCCTGCCCCAGCGGCCGATCGCCATCCATCGAGCGATCTACGGCTCGCTGGAGCGGTTCATCGGCATCCTCGTCGAGCACTTCGCCGGCGCCTTCCCGCTCTGGCTGGCACCCGTTCAGGCGGTGATCATTCCGATTGCCGATCGGCACGTCGAGCCTGCGCAGGAGCTGGCCGCCGTCATCCGCGAGCAGGGGCTGCGCGTGGATGTCGATGCGTCGGATGGACGGATGCAGAACAAGATCCGGCTGGCGCAGGAGCAGAAGGTGCCGTACATGATCGTGCTCGGTGATCGAGAGATCGCCGACCGAACGGCATCACCGCGAACCCGGGCCGGGGAACAGCAGCCCGCGGAACCCTGGGATGGTCTCGCCGCGAGGCTCGCCGCTGAGTCCGCTGCGAGGCGTCCCGACTGATCGGCGCGTCGTTGCTCGCCCCGGAAAGCCCGTGGTATAGTCCCGCGGCGGCCGGAGGCCTGAGCGTTGCCGTGTCCGCAGTCGTCATGTTTGAGTTCTGGAGGAGTCACCATCAGCCGAGATCTGCGCGTAAACCAGATGATCCGGATCCCACAGGTGAGGGTCATCGATGAAGAGGGCAATCAGCTGGGTGTGATGCCCACACCAAAGGCTCTCGAAATGGCGCAGGATCGCGGCCTCGACCTGGTCGAGGTTGCACCGATGGCGGCCCCACCGGTCACGAAATTCCTCGACTTCGGTCAGTACAAGTACGATCTGACCAAGAAGGAGAAGGAAGCCAAGCGCCGGCAGCGCTCGGTAACGTTCAAGGAAGTCCGCCTCTCACCGAAGATCGGTATCGGCGACTTCGACACGAAGGTCAATCGCGCGGTCGAATTCCTCTCGGAAGGGGACCGCATCAAGGTCACGGTCCGGTTCAGGGGGCGCGAACTCACGCATCCGGAGCTGGGACGGAACCTCATCGCCAAGTTCGTCGATCAGGTCAAGGATCACGGAGTCGCGGAACGGACACCCGTCCTGGAAGGCAAGTCGATGTTCATCACGATGGCATCGACCCACAAGCCGAAGGTGGTGGACGCTCCCGCGCGGCCGGCTCGGACGACCGACGACGGGGACGCAAAGACGCCCGCAGCACCGGCTGCGGACCAGGCGGTGGAATCGACACCGGCAGCTGCGAAGCCCGCAACTGCGCTGAAGAAGGCAACGGCAGCACCAAAGCCCGCCATCGAGCAGGCGGTGCCAGCATCAACACCGGCGATCGCGCCGGCAACACCGGCCGAGGCGCCGGCAACGACGGGAGAGTGACGGCACTGTGCCGA
>JBDSJV010000181.1:0-3945 GCA_039917225.1 Candidatus Limnocylindrales bacterium | reverse complement strand
CGGCCTCGTGCTCGACGTCCTCGGGGATGCCAGCGGGCGCCGACGACTCCATCAGGATGCCGTGCTCGTGGACGTTGCGGGCGACCGGGAACGACGTCGTCACGCCATCGACGGCCCGGGCGATGATGACGGACAGTTCGGCCTCGAAGGGCAATTCGCGCTCGAGGAGGAGCGGCCGTCCGCCGCCGAGCTCGGTCTCGACCATGCGCCGGGCCTCGGCCAGATCGGCGGTCTCGGCAATCCGGAGCTGGCTTCGCCCGTCGTAGCCACCCATCGATGCCTTGAGCCGGAGCGGCATGCCGAGCTCGGAGACGCCGGTGTCGAGGTCCGTGGGAGAGCCGATCTCGCGCCAGGGCGCAACCGACGCCCCGTTGGCCTCGAGGAACCGGCGCTCGGCGAGCCGATCCTGGGTCAGTTTCAGGGCGTAGGGACCCGGACGAACCGGGACCCTGCCCTCGTCGATGGCGCGGACGAGATCGAGCGAAACGTGCTCGAGTTCGTAGGTCACGACCGAGCAGCCGGCGGCGAGCCGGCGAGCGGCATCGACGTCGTCATATCGACCCAGCTCGAGGCGGTCCGCCACGGCGGCTGCCGGGCAATCCGGATCCGGATCGAGAACGGCGACCCGATAGCCGAATGACCTTGCTGCCATGGCCAGCATGCGCCCGAGCTGGCCGCCACCGAGGATCCCGATCGTTGCGGGGGGCTGAATCGCGGGGATGCGAAAGCCGAGTGCCTTGTAGACGCTCAGGATCCATCGCGTCTTGGAGTGCGTGTAGCGGAGCCCGTCGATCACCGATCCGCCGGTGATGCCGGTCTTCAGTTCCGTGTACTCGCGCGTCAGTTCGGGATCACTGCGAAGTGCGTCCCGAAAGGCCTTGTCCCGGCGCTGGTCGCCGCCGGTCGGCTGCACGTGGAAGTGGATGCGGAACTCGTCGCCATCCACCTCGACGGCGCCGACCAGCATCGGCCGGGTCGGTGGCCATGGGTCCGGTCCGGGTTGGGGTTGAAAGCCCATGCCGTACAGCGTCTCGACGATGCTCCGGATCTCCGACGGTTCTACCTCCACCGACAGGTCAACGATGCCCTTGCCGGGCAGTCCGGGGACCGCCGTGCTGCCGATGTGCTCGACGACGAGCTCCGGCCGAAGCGCCCTGACCATCGCGGCGATCCGGGCGGCGATGTCGATCGTGCGCGGATCCCACGCGGAAACGTGCGCCACCCGGCGCTCGTAGGTGAGGATCGGCAGATCGGGAAGCTGGTCTGAGGAAGTCACGAGGTGGAAGTGTAGGCTGTGGCGCATGACAGGCGATCGGGTTCCCCGCGAGTCCGATCCTGAACTCAGCGACGGGCCCGTGGAATCCCGCAGGCCCGCGCCGGTGCCGGTCATCCTCGACGTCGACACGGGCATCGATGACAGCCTCGCCCTGCTCTATGCATGCGCGTCGCCCGAGATCGAGATCGTCGCCGTCACGTGCGTGGCAGGGAACGTTGGTGCAGCCCAGGTCGCCCGGAACACGCGAGTCGTGCTGGAATTGGCCGGCCGCGGCGATCTTCGGGTCGCGCTCGGTGCAGATCGACCGCTCGTCAAGCCGCTCGAAACGGCCGAGGAAACACACGGCCCCGAGGGCATCGGCCATGCCACGCTTCCCGATCCCCCGGGGGCACTGGACGAGCTCGATGCGCCGAGTCGCATCGTCGAGGTTGTGCGCCGCCGCCCCGGCGAAGTCCAGCTCGTCACGCTGGGGCCACTGACGAACCTCGCTCTGGCGCTCGAGATCGAGCCGCGACTCCCGTTCCTGTTGCGTGGCTGGACCTTCATGGGTGGCGCCTTCCGGGTTCCGGGCAACACGACCCCGACGTCGGAGTGGAACGTCTTCGTCGATCCGGACGCGGCGAGGGCATGCCTGTCTGCCTGGGGCACGGCCCGGCATGACGATCCGAGCCTGCCGCTTCCGATCGGGATGGGTCTCGACGTCACGGAACTGGCGCGTATCCTCCCCGCCGACGTGGTACGCCTTGCGCGTCGGGCCGGGGCGGCGGATGAGGACGCCGGCGCCATCAGTAAGCCCGCGGCTTCGGGGGGCCAGATGATCGCGGCCGGATCGGTCGCTGCCAACCCGATGCTTCGGTTCATCGCGGATTCGCTGCGCTTCTACTTCGAATTCCACGCGAGGTATGACGGGTTCTACGGCGCGTTCATCCACGATCCATTCGCCGTCGCGGCGACGATCGACCCATCACTCGTGAGGACGCAGCCCGTCTTCGTGGACGTCGAGACCGGTCCGGGCCTCGCCCATGCGATGACGATCGCCGACTGGCGCGGGATCACCGGCAATGCCCCGAACGTGGATGTCGCGGTCAGCGGCGACGGTGCGATCTTCCTTGGGCGCTTCATCGATCGTGTCGGGGGTCTGGCCGCGGGGCGAACCTGACGCCATCCGCCGGGCACCGTGGCCCCGGCACCGTGGCCCCGGCACCGTGGCCCCGGCTGAACCTTCCAGATACTCCCCGGAGTGGTAGTAGGCGGGAGACTGGGGCTCGTGGCGAATCGGGGGTGTGGCACCGACGCGGGAGCTGAGCACGAATCCGGGGCCACTGGCGTTCGGTCGAGCACTCGGGCCGGGCTTCCGCACAACTACCACTCACCTGGCGAGTAGGAGGCAGATTAGCCCGGGACGAGAGGCACGGAGGAGCGCGGGCAATGCCGGCCGACTGATGCGCGCGGCGTCAGCCCGGGCTGATCGTCACTTCGCTGACCTGGCCATCCACGATTTCCCAGGCTCGAATGCCGGGCTCGCCGGTCACAGCGTCTGCCTCGTCGGGGTGCAGAGAGACGAGCATGTACAGCGCATCCGGATAGAACGCCAACCCGATGTCCGTCGGAGACGGCCGCGCGGGTGATGCAACGTGCGAATGGACGATGGCCCAGAAGACCTCGTCCGCATCATCGGCCGCGATCGTCAGGCGGAGGAGGTCTTCGGAGTCGATCTCGTATCGATACGGTGACGCCGCTCGATTGCGTGTCGGCACCCAGCGGAGCGCCACTCCGCCCTCGGCTGCCGGGCGGTCGCCGACGATCAGACCGCAGGCCTCGTTCGGCAGCTCGGCCCGGGCGTGCTCGATGATCCCCGCTCGGATCGCGGGGGGGAGCGCGACTGAATCACTGGTCATATCGGCGTCAACGGGCGATCACCACCAGTTGACCCCACCCTGGAGATCGGACTCCATGTCGTCCAGGTCTCGCGCGTATGTTCCGGCCGACAGGTACTTCCAGCCACCATCGGGCAGGATCGCCACGATCGTCCCGGATCCCATCTCGCGCGCCACACGGGCGGCGGTGACCAGCACTGCACCCGACGACGGCCCGGCGAAGATGCCCTCCTTGGCGATGAGGTCCCGAACGGCCGAGATCGCATCCCGGTTCGAGACCAGGTACTTGGCACTCAGCAGCGTCGGGTCGAGGATCTCGGGGACGAAGCCCTCGTCGAGTGAGCGCAGACCCTGGACGTCCTCGCCGGGGAGCGGCTCGGCCGCGATCATCCGGACAGCGGGCTTGGCGCGACCAAAGAACCGGGCGACACCCATCAGCGTCCCACCCGTCCCGAGGCCGGCGACGACAGCATCCACCTCCGGGCAATCGGCGAGGATCTCCGGACCGGTCGTCTCCTCGTGGGCCCGCGGATTCGCCGGGTTGCCGTACTGGTAGGGCATCACGAACCGCGCGTCGCGGGCCACCAGCTCCTTGGCCAGGGCGATGGCCCCATTCGAGCCGAGGCGCCCGGGCGAGTCGATGACCTCGGCGCCGAAGAGGGCGGCCATCTGGCGTCGTTCCATCGTGACGTTGTCGGGCATGACCAGTGCGATGCGGTAGCCCTTGCGCCGAGCGATCATCGCCAGCGCAATGCCCGTGTTGCCGGACGTCGGTTCGAGGATGATCGAGTC
>JBDSJV010000180.1:0-2754 GCA_039917225.1 Candidatus Limnocylindrales bacterium | reverse complement strand
GGGGTCTTCGGCAGTCATGTCGCCAACGTCATCCGGCGCCTGCTGCGGCTGTGTCGGCACTACGGGTCCAACCCCGTCATCGTCTGCGCCTCGGCGACGATCGGTAATCCCGCGGAGCTCGCTGCCCAGCTGACGGGGCGTACGCCGCTCCTGGTCGACCGCAATGGCGCCCCGCGCGGCGAGCGCCACGTCCTGCTGGTCAATCCCCCGCTCCTGGACGTGGCGACGGGCGCTCGATCGTCGGCCCTCAACCACGCGCAGCGCTGGGCATTGCCGTTCCTCCGGGCCGGGCGCCAGACGATCGTGTTCGGCCGAGCCAGGACCTCGGTCGAGATCCTCCTGACCGGTCTCCGCGAGGCGCTCCGCGAGCACCTTGGGCCGCGCTCGCGGATTCGCGGCTACCGCGGCGGGTATCTGCCCACGGAGCGGCGAGCCATCGAGCGCGGCCTGCGTGACGGGGAGATTCTCGGCGTCGTCTCGACCAACGCCCTGGAGCTCGGGGTGGATATCGGCTCCCTGGATGTCGCGATCCTCGCCGGCTACCCGGGCTCGATCGCGGGTACCTGGCAGCAACTCGGGCGAGCTGGTCGACGCCTCGAATCGTCAGTCGGCATCGTCGTGGCATCGGCGGCCCCGGTCGATCAGTACGTGATCCACCATCCCGAGTTCCTCCTCGACCGCTCGCCCGAAGAGGCGCGTATCGACCCGGACAACCTCCACGTCCTGCTTGCCCACCTGCGCTGCGCAACCTTCGAGCGCCCCTTCGAGCCCGGCGAGGTGTTCGGACCCGGCCCCGTCGACGACCTCCTCGCCTTCATCGGCGAAGAGGGCCATGTCCGCCAGGCCGGCGATGGGCGCTGGTACTGGAGCTCGGAGAACTTCCCGGCCTCGGAGGTGAGTCTCCGTGCCGCGGCACCCGAGAACGTCGTGATCATCGATACGACGCCGGATCGGCCCCGGGTCCTCGGTGAGGTTGATCTGTTCTCGGCCCAGGTACTCGTCCATGAGCGCGCCATCTACATCCATGAGTCCATCCAGTACTACGTCGATCGCCTCGAGTGGGGCGAGCGCAAGGCCTATGTCCATCGGGTCGACGTCGATCACTACACCTACGCCAACCGCGCCGTGACGCTCAAACCGCTCGACGTGTTCGCTGATGCATCGGTCACCGGCGGACGCCGCCTGCACGGCGAGGTCATGGTCGCCAGCCTCGTGACGCTCTTCAAGAAGCTCAAGTTCATCAGCGACGAGAACGTAGGTTGGGGCCCCATCGACCTGCCCGAGCTCGAACTTCAGACCACGGCCTACTGGGTGACCACGGAGGAAGCTGCCACGGGCTGGCGGCGGGATGACCTGGATGTCGCGCTCATCGGGACCGGCCGGGCGCTCCAGGCGGTCGCCGCCGTCCTGCTGATGGTCGACCCACGGGATCTCGGCCTTGTCTCCCAGGTCCGCTCTCCACATCAGGAGTCCCCCACCATTTACCTCTACGAGGCAATGCCCGGCGGGGTCGGTCTGGCCGAACGCCTCTGGGCGCGACACGACGAACTGATCTCGGGCGCGGCTTCACTCGTGGCCGCCTGCGCCTGTGACAGCGGTTGCCCGGCTTGCACGGGACCACGACTGGATCCGGCCGTCGATGCCAAGGCGCTTGCCCTTCGCCTCCTCAAGGATCTCGGGGGCGTGGCCGCAGCGACCCGGTCTGCTGCGTGAAGCCGCGATGACCATCGCACTCGAGCGCCGCCTTGCCAACTTCCGTGCGCAAGGCGGCGGCCACTCGCCTCCTGCGGTCGACGACAGGCATCGCCTCGCGATCGGCGCAGAACGCCTGGCCGCCGAGGTCGATGGCGAGCTCATCCGAACCGCCAACGGGACGTTCGTCCGGGTTGAGCGGCGCTCGTCCGTCATAGCGGTCGATCGTGACCGGCTTGCCCGGTTGCCGGGTCAGCCTCCAGCCGACGTCCCGCTGATCTGCCTGGACACGGAAACCACCGGCCTCGCCACTGCCGCGGGAACGCTCGCCTTTCTCGTTGGGCTGGGCTGGTGGGAGGGGGCGCGGTTTCGCCAGGTCCAGCTGCTGCTGCCCGACCACGCCGACGAGCCCGCGCTCCTCGACGAGCTTCGCCGCCACATTCCGTCCAACGGCTGGCTCGTCACCTACAACGGACGGGGGTTCGACTGGCCGCTCCTGGTCGCCCGCTACCGGATGGCCCGCGCCGGCGCCCCGGAGCATGCCGGCCACCTGGATCTCCTGCCGGTGGTCCGCCGGCTGTTCCGCCACCGCATGCCCGATGCCCGTCTCCAGACCGCGGAGTCCGAGTTGCTCGGGCTCCGACGACACGAGGACGTCCCTGGCTGGGAGATCCCGGCCCGCTACCTTCAGTTCCTGCGGGACGGCGAACCGGCACGCCTCGTCCAGATCGTCCAGCACAACGACGAGGACGTCCGATCCCTGGCCCGCGTCCTCGAGTACGTGGACCGCCAGCTCGGAGACCCGGCTGCCCGACGCCTGGCGGCTCCCGGCGACCTGGCGGGGCTCGCCCGGTCCTTCTCAGCCCACGGCCGCCTGGGCGAGGCGCTCGAGTGTGTCGACGCCGCCCTCAGCGAGACCCACGCCGACCGTATCGTTCCGCCTCGGGAGCCCGCCGGTCCGGAACCACACGTCCTTCGGGAAGCGACAGACGACTGGTGGTCACCGCGGCGCCGCCCGGACTTCGGTGGTCGTCCGGCGCGCGTCGCGGGCGCCCTGAAATG
>JBDSJV010000179.1:0-2754 GCA_039917225.1 Candidatus Limnocylindrales bacterium | reverse complement strand
AGACTTCTACTATGAGCCTGAACATCAAGAACGCAGAGACGTACCGGTTGGTCAAGGAACTTGCGGAGGCGACTGGCGAGACCATGACCGCCGCCGTTACGGAGGCTGTTCGGGAACGGCTGGACCGCGTCCGGGACCAGAACGACCAGCCCGAGAGTAGCGACGCCCGGGTCGCACGTCTGCTCGCGATGGCCGGCGAGATCGGCGACCGCATGCCTGAGCCCTATCGCTCCATGGATCACGGCGAGTTGCTCTACGACGATATGGGCCTGCCCAAGTGATCGTCGATGCCTCGGTTCTCGTTGCCCTCATCCGCCGCGAGTCGGATGCCCCCGAATTCGGCCGAATCATGGATCGTGCTCCGGTCCTCCGGATATCCGCCGGAACCTACGTTGAGCTCGGTGCGGTCATCGACGGCGCCCGCAATCCCGTGGCGAGTCGCATGGTCGACAGCCTTCTCGATGAGTGGAGCATCCGCATCGAGCCGGTCACCGTCGCCCAGGCCCGACTCGCCCGGGACGCGTATCGCGACTTCGGGAAGGGGAGCGGCCATCCTGCTCGGCTGAACTTCGGCGACTGCTTTGCCTACGCGCTGGCACGCGACCTCGGCGAACCGCTGCTCTTCAAAGGCACCGACTTCACCCAGACCGATATCGAAATCGTGATCGAGCCGATCAAGGAGCATCGTCTCAGCGAGGTCATGTGCCGGTACGAAGCGAGCCCTTCGGCGGCCGGCGGCGCATAGATCCTCGGCGCCCGCGACGCGGGCCGCGGCGCTCCGGGGCGCGGGCTAGCCGACTTGGATCCCGATCGCCTCGAGCGCGGTGGCGCCCACCAGGATCAGGTCGAGGGCCACGACCAGGGCGACCGTCCCCCAGGCCAGGACGTTCCCAACGCGCCCATTCCGATGCTTGCCCATCAGCCGATCGTCGTTCACGAGCAGGACCATGAACACGAGGACCACCGGCAGGAGCAGCGCCTGGAGGTTTTGGGTCGCGAGGATCAGGGGGATGAGGTCCAGCCCGGGCAGGAGCACGAACAGGGCAGAGGCAGCCAGCACGAACGTATAGATCGCGTAGAACGGCCGGGCGTCCTCCCAGCGCTTGCCGACGCCCGACTCCCAGCCGAACGCCTCGCAGATGACGAACGCGGTGGTGAGCGGCAGGATCGTCGCGGCCAGACACGAGGCCCCGAACAGGCCCACGCTGAAGAGCACCGTGGCAAGCTCGCCGGCGACCGGCTCGAGCGCTCGCGCAGCGTCTCCCGCGGTCGTGACCGAGATCCCCGCCACGAACAGGGTCGATGCGACTGCGATGACGATGAACAGGGCGATCATGTTCGTCCAGACCGCGCCCACGATGCTGTCCGCCTGCTCGAGGCGCAGTTCCTCGACGTCGATCGCCTTCTCGGCCACGGCGCTCTGCAGGTAGAACTGCATGAACGGGGTGATCGTCGTCCCGACGAGGGCGACCGCCAGGAGCAGGATCGACGGCTCGAACGGGAGGTTGGGCGTGACCAGCGCACGCCCGACCGCATCCCAGTCCGGGTTGGCCAGGAACGCGGAAACGATGTAGAGCACGAACGTCAGCACGAACGCGATGAAGACACGCTCGACGGTCTTGGCGCTGGAGAACAACACCAGCGCCCAGAGCAGCGCTGCGACCGCGGGAACCGCGATGAACCGGGGCAGGTCGAAGATCTCGACGGCTGCCGCGATCCCGGCGAAGTTGGCCACGGTCTGGGCGAGGTTGGCGACCAGCAGAACGACCATCGCGAAGAGCGTCCAGCGGACCCCGAAACGGTCCCGAATGAGGTCCGAGAGGCCCTGGCCGGTGACGACGCCCATCCGTGCGGCCATCTCCTGGACGATCGCCAGGATGACGATCATCACCGGGAACAGCCACAGGAGCCCGAGGCCAGTTACGGCGCCGAGGACGCTGTAGGTCGCGATACCGCCGGCGTCGTTGCCGGCCATCCCGGCGATGAGACCTGGGCCCATGACCGCGAGGAAGGCGAGCAGCCCGCGTCGGCCGCGGAACCGGCCGCGCAGGCGCAGAAACTCACCGGCCTCGATCCGGTCCCGGACCCGGGCGAGCAGTCCGATCCTGGGGGCGGCTCCGCGCGGCGAGCCACGACGGGCCCCGGGGAGTCCCATCTAGGAGCGTCCAGCGCGCTTCGGCGGCCGCTGCTCCGAACCGACCGGCTGAATCACGCGGCTGTGGGCTTCACTGCCGACCGGCCAGACGCGGCAGCCGCTTGCGCCACGCATCGGGGAGGATCGCGTCCATCGCGTCGTCCACGGTCACGATCCCGACGAGGTGCCCGCTGGCATCGATGACCGGTACGGCCAGCAGGTTGTAGTGAGCCACGATCTCGGCCACCTCGTCCTCGTCGGCCAGCGCACCGACGGTGACCGGCTCCGGGATCATGACGTCGGAGATCCTCGTGGTTGGCTTCGCGACGATCAGGTCGCGCAGCGATAGCACCCCCACGAGGCGATCCTCGTCGTCCACGACATAGACGTAGTAGATCGTCTCGGCGTCGGGCTCCAGCTCGCGCAGTCGGTCGATCGCCTCGGCAGCCGTCAGCGTGGCGGGCAGCGTGACGAACTCGGTCGTCATCATCCCGCCGGCCGTGTCCTCTGGGTAGGAGAGCAATTCACCCAGCTCCTCGGCCTCATCGCGCTCCATCAGCGCGAGGATCTCCTCGCGCGCCCCATCGGACAGATCGGCCACCAGATCCGCCGCATCGTCT
>JBDSJV010000178.1:0-4312 GCA_039917225.1 Candidatus Limnocylindrales bacterium | reverse complement strand
CGGCGAAGGTGACCGTTCTCTCCGTATCGCCGGCCACGAGCACCAGGGTCCCATCGCCGAGCGCGGCGTAAGCCTCCCGGAGCCTGGCTGCCGCGGCCGAGGGCGAGAGGCCCGACAGGTCTACGTCACCGCTGTGGACTCCGGGGAGGATGCGGGTCGCATTGGACGATTCGTAGGCTGCCAGCGCGCCGGCGGCCACGGCCAGCACGGCGAGTAGCGCGAAGACGAACGCGATCAGGAACCTCACCGCCGGGCGCGGGCCACGGCGCACCGCGGGAGGAGTGGCATCCGCTTCGCCACTGGCGAGGCCAGGGTCGCCGGCCGGGGGTTCGGGCTCGGGCGCAGCGGGAACGGGTTCCGCGACAGCGAACTCGGCCACTTCGGACTGAGCCGCGATGGGCTCCGTTTCGGTGGCCTGCTCGCTCATCGAGCGTTTGGTCTGTCTCTTCTTCATGCGTTCGGTCCCTGAGCGCTGTTTGAACTTGGCCTGCGGCGGGTGCCCGCACCCGCCCAGCGGCTGCCAGCAACCACCCGGCGGACCGCCATCCTAGCGGCTCCGGTCCAGATCGACCATCGGGGGTCGAGCGTGATTCGGACGCGGGGCCGTGTCAGCCGGTTCGCGGGAGGACGATGATCCGCCGATTCGGCTCCTCGCCGATCGACTGGGTCGCCACATCCGGATGGTTCCGCAGGGCCAGGTGGACCCAGCGTCGCTCGAGGGCGGGCATGGCCTCGAGCTGGAGCATCTTGCCGGTCTCGATCACCCGCTGAGCAGCCCGCTCGGCAATCTCGCGAAGCTGGCGCTCGCGGCGTCCCCGGTAGTCCTCGACGTCGACGAGGATGCGCGTCCAGGTGCCCATCTCGCGCGAAAGCATCAGGTTCACGATGTGCTGGAGGGCGCTCAGTCGCTCGCCCTTGCGACCGATCAGGGCTCCGAGCTCCTCCCGCTCGTCCTCCTCGCCGGTCACGTTGAGACGGCTCGTCTCGGCCGATTCGATCGAGACGTGGACATCGAAGCCCATCAGGTCGAGCAGCTTCTCGAGGATCACCTTTCCGGCGGCGAGGGCCTCAGGCGAGGCTTCCGCGGCCTCCAATTCGGCGCGCTCGACGGCGACGGAACCGCGCAGAGCGGTGAGCTCCGCGACCTCTCCGGCGGTGAGTTCGGTGTTCCGCCGCGGGGCGGGCGAGTCCTGCCGAGGAGGACGCCCGCTATCGCGACGGGGCCGCTCGCCGCGGTCCTCGCGCCTCGGTCGTTCCTCGCGCCTCGGTCGTTCTTCGCGGCTCGGTCGCGCTTCAGGGCTCGGTCGATCTTCGCCGCCAGCCGGGGAATCGGCCGGGCGGTCGTCTCGGCGCGGGGCGCCCTCGCCATCGCGATTGAACGGGGGCCGGGGGCCGCGATCCTCTCGGGCTGGTGGAGGCGGCGGCAAGGGCCTGGTGGCGGCGGCGTCCCGCTTGGGGGCCGCCCCTCCGAGCTCGGACCGAGGGGCCGCGAGAATTCGGGCAGGCTCCGCGCCCATCCCGAGGACACCACGACTGCCGGGGGTCAGGATCTCGAAATCTAGATCCTCGAGGCCAGCCTCGAATGCCTCCCGGGCCAGACGGAGGGCTTCCTCGACGCTCTTGCCAGTAAATTCACGGTAGGCGCTCATGATCGGCTCAGCCTCATGTTCATCGTCGTCTCCCTCGGCGACCCTGGCGGCCGCGCTGGCGGACGGTTGCCGCCGCAGACGCGGATCGGTCCAGGGCGGACCGCTCTGACTTGGGTTGCGCGGGCGCTCCCGCCTCGCGCTTGGTGGGGGTCGGCGCCGGTGCAGCGGCGACCGGGAAGCGCGGTTCGTGACCCACGGCGAATCCGGGGGTCCAGCCGAAGATCGGGAACATCCCGCCCCAGCCAATGATCAGGTATTGCTGCACGATCGAGAAGACGGTCGACCCGATCCAGTAGAGGAAGAGGCCGGCCGGCAGGATGCTGCCGTAGATCAAGGAGATGAACGGCAGGAAGATGGCCATCTGGCGCTGCATCTTGGCGTTGGGGTCGTCCGCGTTGGCGGCGCTTGCCGGCGGCATCGTCATCCGTGAGGCAACGAGCTGCACGAGCGACGAGATGATGGCCAAGAGGCTCAGGCCCGAGAACAGGGCGCCGGGCTTGCCGAGGAATACCTCCGGAACGCCCCAGTTGACCCCGAAGGCGAACGGGTTCAGGCACGGGTTCGTGACGAGCCCAGCCGCGTCAAAGATCGGCGGGGCGGCGCATCCAAGTTCCAGGATCCGGAACCCGAACACATCCAGCATTGCCTGCGGGTTGACGTTCTGGAGGCCCTGGCTGAAGACGGAATACAGGGGGATCAGGAGCAGCATCTGGAGGAACGCCGGCAGGCAACCGGCCGGCGAGACGCCTCGCTCCTTGTAGAGCGCGGCGGTGGCCTGCTGGATCTTGGCCCGGTCGCCCTTGAAGCGTCGCTGGATCTCCTTGACCTCCGGCCCGATCAGTTGCATGCGCCGCATCGAGACGATCTGGCGGCGGAAGATCGGGATCAGGATCACCTTGATGAGCAGGGTCAGCAGCAGGATCGCGATGGCGATGTTGCCGGTCGCCTTGTCGAGCAGGACCAGGGAGATGAAGAACACCTGGAAGACCGGGGTGAAGAGCCAGGCGAGGACGCTGAACGGATCTGCCTTCAGCTCCGCCGGCTCAAGCGGAATGCCCGCCTGTGGTGTGTCCGTCGGGGCGGCGGTCACGCCGGGTGCGAGGCTCTCGGTCCCACCGGGTATGCAGGCAGCAACCAGGAGCACCACGAGCCCGATGGCAAGCACCGGGGCAAGGCGTTTCAGCCAGATGCTGGACGGCACGTCAGGTTCCCTCGCTCAACGGACTGGGTCGTAGCCGCCGGGGTTGCCCGGGTGGCAGCTCGCGATTCTGCGAGCCCCCATCCATCCGCCCCTGAACAGGCCGTACTTTTCGATGGCCTGCTCGGCGTACCGCGAGCAGGACGGTTCATAGCGACATGAGGACGGCAGCCACGCGAAGACGATTCGGTACAGGCGGACGAGCCCGATCCCGATGTGCTTCAACCATCGCTCCCTTCAAGGACACCGCTGCGGGCGAGTTGCCGGTGCAGCGTCTTTACCACTGTCTCGTAGTCGACACTGACGAGCGCCGGCCGGGCGATCAGCAGTACGTCCCAGCCCGGCTGGACGGACGGCATCATCGCCCTCAACACCTCGCGGATCCGCCGCCTGACCTTGTTCCGCACGACGGCCGAGCCGACCGATCGGCTGGTCGCCAGAGCAAATCGCGTTGTCTCGAGGTCTGTCCGGAGGACGCGGGCCGCGAGGAGGGGGTGGGACTTCATGATCCCACACTCCTGGAGGGCCGAGAAATCCTGCGGACGGGAGAGCATCACGATGCGCGTCCTGGATGGGGCGCGCTCGCTCGTCAGGCCGACAGGCGCTTTCGACCGCGGGCCCGGCGCGCGGCGAGGACGCGGCGGCCGCCGGATGACTTCATCCGGGCGCGGAAGCCGTGTTCCTTGGCGCGGTGTCGCTTCTTGGGCTGAAAGGTCTGCTTCATCGGGACTGCGCGGAATCCTCTCCATTAGGCCTCGGGTCCAAATCGTTTGGCATGACCCCTAGAGGCACATAAACGCGCCGAGCGCCCACTGGCGCATGGCGCGTTCGTCGTCCGTGGGATGATAGGCCCGCTTCGGAACGGGTGTCAAACGCGTATAGAACTGACGGACATGGTGTACACATCGGGGCCTCTGGAGAGGAGGAGGACCGATGACCGAACGAGAGCTGGACCGACGGGGCGCCCGGGGCTGCGGGGCCGGGCCGCCTGAACGCCCAGCGTGCGTATCGGCCGTCCGCGGCCACTTGAACTCGTCTCCTGGGCTCGATCCGCTCTCCTCACGTGCGATGTGCTGGCTTTCAGGGCCAGACCGGCCCAATGCGGCTCGCTGCGCGTGCGCGAGGTCACCTCGATCAGAGATACGCTCGCTGCGCGTTCAGCCGCTGGTTCGGCGTCATGGTGCAATACTCCAGGGGAGTATCTCCGAATCGCGTTGCGCGGCCCGGGTAGCGGTGCTATCTTTCGAAACCTCCGCCACCCCGAGGAGAGCGATTGCGGCCTCGGTGGAAGGGGCCGGATCCCGGCCAGGTGGCCAATCCGGAGACCCGGATACCAGCGCGACGCTCCCGGCCTCGGGCCCTCGGCCCGTAGTCTGGCGTCGGTCCACTTGAGATCCTGCACAGAAAGCCGTCATCGACGAATGGATGCGAAGCAGGTCTGGCGCGCCGCTCTTGGGGAACTGCA
>JBDSJV010000177.1:0-3698 GCA_039917225.1 Candidatus Limnocylindrales bacterium | reverse complement strand
ACGCGGAGGCCCTGCTCCATCGGGACGTAGATCTCCCAGCCCAGTTCTCCGACGTAGCTGATCCGCGAGGCCAGGGTCCGGACACCATCGATGTCCACGGTCTTGCTGCTCAGGAACGGGAACGCGGCGTGGCTCACATCGGCCTCGGTGGCCGAGGCCAGGATGTCGCGCGCTCGCGGACCCCACAGCCCAATTGTGGTCATGCTGCTGGTCGCGTCGAACAGTTGGGCCGAGCCATCGGTCGGCAGGCCATCGACGAAGATCTTCTTGTCGCGCATGCCCATGCCGCCGCCGGTCACGACCCGGAAGTGCTCGTGGCCCAGCCGCATGATCGTCAGGTCGGCAAGGATTCCGCCGGCCTTGTTGAGGAGCGGCGTGTAGACCGTCCGACCCGGCTTGACGTCCACCTTGTTGACGCACAGCCGCTCCAGCGCGGCGAGAGCGCCGGGACCGGTGATGTCGAAGATGGCGAAGGCGGACAGGTCCACCAGCCCGGCTCGGTCCCGCATGGCCAGGTGCTCGGCGTTGATGATCGGGCTCCACCAGCGTGAGTCCCACTCGGCTGCACGAGGCATGACCCGATCGCCGTACTCGGCGAGGAGCGACTCGTTGGCCTTGAACCAGAAGGGCCGCTCCCAGCCTGCGGCCTCGAAGGCGACGGCGCCGTTCTCGGCGTGCCGGATCGAGGCGGGCGAGCGGCGGATGGGCCGGTTGCTCTCCCACTGCTCCATCGGGTGGACGATCCCGTAGGTCTTGTTGAAGCCCTCGGTCGCCCGGGCCCGGATGTGCTGCCAGGTCTTGTGGTGGTCGTAGAAGCGGGCGATGTCGGAGCCGTGCGGATCGATCTCGGGCGTGCCGTGCGTCATCCACTCGGCGACGGTCTTGGCGATCCCCGGCGCCTCCTTGATCCAGATGGCTGCGACGACCCAGAGATTCCTGACCTCCGGAGCCTCACCGATGATCGGGTTGCCATCCGGGGTCAGTGACAGCAGCCCGTTGATCGCCAGCTTCACGCCGACCTTCTCGTCTCCGACGATGGACGGGAAGAGCTCGAGGGCGTCCTCGAGTTGCGGGTCGAAGTCGTCCTGGGTGAACGGCAGCATCGTCGGCGACAGCGCCGACGCCTCGATGGACGGGATGTCGTCCGGGTCCATGAGGATCGCGCGGTGGGCGTACGAGCCGACCTCGAACCCGTTGCCGTGCTGGCGCTCGTACATGTTGGTGTCCATGTCGCGAACGATCGGGTAATCGACCTCGGTCTTGGCGTTGGCGAACATCGGGACGGGTCCGATATCGATCATCTGGTGGACGGCCGGGGTCAGTGGGACGGAGGCGCCGGCCATCCTGGCGATGCGCGGGCTCCAGATCCCGCAGGCGATGACGACGTATTCCGCCTCGATGTCGCCCTGGTCCGTCCTGACGCGGGTGACGCGGCCCTCCTCGGTATCCACGCCGGTGACCTCGACGCCCGCCGCGATCGTCAGCGCGCCCATCTCCTGGGCTGCCTGGCGCATCAGCGTTCCGGCCTGCAGCGAGTCAACGACGCCGACGCCCGGGGTGTAAAAGCCGCCGAGGAGGATCGACTCGTTGATGAACGGGACCATCTCCTTGATCTCGGTCGGGGTCAGGAGTCGGACGCCCTCGATCCCCCACGACTTCGAGGACGCCATCCGGCGCTTGAGTTCCTCCATCCGCTCGGGCGTCCGGGCGACCTCGATCCCTCCGCACTCGTGATAGACGCCGAGAGCCCGGTACTGGAGCGCGCTGTCCATCGTGAAGGCGGCCATCTCCTTGGAGTGGTCGGCCAGGAAGATGAAGTTGGAGGCATGGCCGGTCGAACCGCCGGGGTTCGGGAGCGTGCCCTTTTCCAGGAGGACGATGTCGCGCCAGCCTTGCTTGGCCAGGTGGTAGGCCATGCTGTTGCCGACGATCCCGGCTCCGACGATGACGACCTTTGCGCGTTCCGGCAGTGAAGCCATGGGCTGAATGTCCTCTAAAACCGGCGGCTCGCCGGATTTTCGATGGCCGGGTTTCGATGGCCGACCACCGCGGGCCGGCGTTGCTGTCGATCAGGCGAGGTTCATGACGACGGTCTTCATCTCGGTCAGACGCTCGATGGAGAAGCGCCCGCCGACACGGCCCATTCCGCTCTGGGATCCGGCCCGGCCACCGAACGGCAGGTGGGACTCCCAGTAGTTCGTGCCTTCGTTGATGTTGACCCATCCGGCCCGAACCGACTCGGCGAAGTGGAGACCCGCGCGCAGGTCGCGGGTGAAGATCGCATTCAGCAGTCCGAACGCCGAGGCATTGACGATCCCGATTGCCTCCTCGACCCCGTCGATCCGGGTGATCGGGGCGACGGGCCCGAACGTCTCCTCGCGCGCGATCTCCATCTGGCGCTTGACGCCGGTCAGGATGGTCGGCTGGTAGAAGAGCGGGCTCCCAAGTTCGGGGCTGCGGGCCCCACCGCTGACGATGACGGCGCCGGCCGCGAGGGCCTGGGCCACGTGGCGCTCCGTCTTGGCCGCTGTTGCCTCGTTGTTCAACGGGCCCATGGTGGTCCGTGGGTCCAGCGGATCGCCCAGACGAGTCTCGCGAGCCAACGCGGCCGTCAGGCGTTCGAGGTACTGGTCGTGGATCCCTGCATCCACCAGGATCCACTCGCCGGCGGTGCAGCTCTGGCCGGCGTTCAGGAAGCAGGCCGTGAGGGTCGCCGTGACCGCCGCGTCAAGGTCCGCGTCGGCAAGAATGACGAGCGGGCCGTTACCGCCCATCTCGAGCAGCATCTCCTTGCCGATCGCTCGCTCGGCGATGCGCCGACCCGTCGCGGTGGATCCGATGAACCCGACGGCGGCCACGTCGTGGTGGCCGGCCAACTCATCGCCGACCTCGGAGCCAGGCCCGGTGACGAGGTTGAAGACACCGGGCGGCAGGTCCGCATCAGCCAGGCAGGCGGCTAGGACCGTGGAGCAGTACGAGGTATTGCTGGCCGGGCTCCAGACGACGGTATTTCCACCGGCCAGGGCCGGGGCGATCATCTCGGCCGGCATCGTGTAGGGCCAGTTCCACGGCGTGACGATGCCCACCACGCCCATCGGGACGCGGTAGACCAGGACTCGCTTGTTCGGGTCGATCGATGGCGGCATCAGGCCGTCGAGGCGGGTGGCATCGGCCGCTGCCATCCGGAAGTAGACCAGCAGCTCGTCCACTTCTCCGTGGGCCTCGGCCATGAGGGGCTTGCCCTGGTCCAGGGTGAGTGCCTGGGCCAGTTCGTCGCGACGGCTCTCGATGAGCACGGCGACGCGCTCGAGCGCCGCAGCACGGTCGAACGCCGACCGGGCGGCCCAGTCTCGCCGGGCGGCCAGGGCTGCAGCGATGGCTCGTCGGGCGTCCTCGCGGCCGCCCTTCGGCACAGTGGCGATTACCGCTCCGCTGGCCGGATTCGTAGCCTCGAAGCTCTCCCCAGACGCGGCCGCGCACCAGGAACCATCGATGAACATCGAGGCGGTCCGGGTCTCGGCGCGGTTGAGGCTCACGCGAACTCCAGTCACAAGCATCGATTCGGCGGGCCGGAGCGTCCGGATCGCGCGAGAACCGGGCTTCGAATCACCAATGCGGGAGGCACGACGACGTCGCGTTTGAGGCCCCCGGGACGACCCACAGTGTGCTCCCGGACCCGCGAGGTCGGCAACTGGCCG
>JBDSJV010000176.1:0-9671 GCA_039917225.1 Candidatus Limnocylindrales bacterium | reverse complement strand
GGCCGAACTGGCGCGCGTATGATCGCGACGTGGTTGATGCCCCAGGACGCCGTGTATTCGTGGGTCGGGGGATCGAACTGGCGCGCCTCCGGGATCTCCTCGCCGAGGCGGCAACCAGCGGCGAACGGATCGTTGTCCTGGCCGGCGAGTTGGGCATCGGCAAGAGCCGGCTGGTGGCGCGGTTCTCAGAAGAGGCCGTGGTTCACGGAGCACGCGTGCTTCATGGTCGCTGCATCGGGACCGGGAACGAAGGGATTCCATACGCTCCCTTCGTCGAGATCCTTCGCGAGCTCGTCCGACAGACACCCCCGGAGCGACTCCCGGCCCTCCTGGGCCCGGGCCGCGTCGAGCTGACCCGGCTTCTTCCAGAGGTCGCGACCCGCGCGGCCGACGCCCCGGACCTCCTGGACTTCGATCGAGCGTCCCAGGCACGGCTGTTCGAACTGATCATCGGGGTCCTCCAGCGTCTCAGTAGCTCGATGCCCGTCGCCATCCTCATCGAGGACCTGCACCGCGCCGACCGGTCCACGCGGGACCTCCTGGCCTTTCTCGTCCGCGCCCTGCTCGACGATCGTGTTCTGCTCGTCCTGACCATCCGCACCGACGAGCACGGAGACGCCGCAGGAAACCTGGCCTTCGTCGCGGAGCTCCAGCGGGAATCCCGGACGGAGCGACTCGACCTGCACCCGTTCACGCGCGACGAGGTCGAGGCGCAGGCCGCCGCACTCCTCGCCGCCAGGCCGGACGAGGCGGCCGTCGAGCGTCTCGTCGCCCGCTCGGATGGCAATCCGTTCTACGTCGAGGAACTCCTGCTCGCCGGGGCCCTTGGCGACCATTACCTGCCACCGGTGCTCAGTGACGTCCTCTCCCAGCGGATCGCGTCCGTGTCCGATCCGGTGCGGGCCGCCCTTCGCGTGGCGGCGGTCGCCGGCCGGAGGATCGACGATGAGTTGCTGTCGTCTGTTCTCGAGATCCCGGTCCGCACCCTCGGGGGCATCCTGCGCGAAGCCGTCGACAGCGGGATCCTGGTACATCGCGAGGACGGCGACGGTCGAGCGGTGGAGTTCAGGCACGCCCTGCTCCAGGAGGTCGTCCTCGGAGAATTGTTCGCCGGCGAGCGAGTCGAATTGCACGCTGCGTTCGCGGCGGCGCTCGAGGCTCGAGCATCGGTCTCCGTCGATCAAGCTCCTGGCGAGATTTCCCGTCACTGGGATGCCGCGCGGCGGCCCGATCTCGCGCTGGATCCCACGATCCGCGCAGCCGAAGCCGCGGAGCACGTCTATGCCTTCGAAGAGGCGAGGCGCTTGTGGGCCCGGGCAGCCGCTCATGCAATGGCTGCGCCGGATGCGGCAGCGGCTCTGGCGCTGACGAGGGATGTCCTTCTTGGGCACGCCGCCGATGCCGCTCTTCTCGCAGGCGACGCCACCGAGGCCATTGCGCTCGGGGAGGCCGCGGTCGGAGCCGTCGACCCGAAGGGCGATCCCTCGCGACTCGATCACCTGCGTGACCGACTGCGCTGGTACCGCTGGGAAGCCGGTGACCGAGTGGCCGCGGCCCAGGCCGTCGATGCCGCGCTCCGGGAGATACCAGCCGATCGCCCGTCCGTCGGACGCGCCCGGGCGCTGGCCCAGCACGCCGGGATCCTGCTCTACGCGGGGGAGTACCAGGAGGCCGTCCGGGAGGCAAGCGCAGCGATCGACGTGGCCCGAGCAGTCCACGGCGCCGGTGAGGAAGCGCTCGCCCTGGGCGTGCTCGGCTGGTCGCTCGCCGTTCTCGGAGATCCGGATTCGGGCATCGCCCGGTTCCGCGAAGGTCGGGCGATTGCCGAGCGGCTCGGATCGGTCCAGGGGATCGCACTGGCCGCGTTCAATCTCACTTCGCTTCTTGACCGGCTCGAGCGAACGGAGGAATCCCTCGATGCCGCAGCAGATGGCTATGCAACCACCAAGCGTCTGGGGGTGGCTCGCGCCTACGGCGGACTGCTGCTCTCCTTTCGAGCAAGGGCCGAGTTCCTGCTCGGGCGCTGGGAGGCCGCCGACGCCACGACATCGGCTGGGCTGCGACAGGGAGCGAGCGGTCGGGCGGAACTCGTGCTCGCGGTCACCCGAGCGCGCCTGCTGACGGCGCAGGGGGCATTCGAGGAGGCAGCCACGCTCCTGACCCGAAGCCGCGCCATCGAGGAGTCCCTCGGCGGGACTGAGTTCCTGAGCTGGTTGCTGATCGCCGAAGCCGAGCTTGCGTCATGGGAGGGCCGGCTTGCCGACGTCCGGGCGATCGCCGAGGAAGCGATCCCGTTGTCGCTCAAGCCAGGCCCGCCCGACCCGTCCCTCGCCTGGCTCGCCGCCACGGTGCTTCGGGCCGAGGCCGACGCGAAGACATTGTATGCCGAGGAAGGGACGGTTGCGGGCGCGACGAACGCCGCTGAGGCGCTCGAGCACAGGCTCATCGTCAATGCGCCCGCCGGGATGGACGTGACCGCCGTGATCGCCGCCGCGTCGACCGACCAGGTGATCGGCCTGATTCGGGCCGAAGAGGGTCGCCTGAAGCGCATCGCGGATCCCGCCACCTGGGCGGAGGTTGCCGAGGGGTATGTGCGCGCAGGCCACCCATATCCGAGCGCATACGCACGCTACCGCGAGGCCGAAGCCGTGCTCACGTCTCGAGGCCCGAGAGCAGCGGCAGCCGCAGCGTTGGCATCCGCGGCCGCCATCGCCAGTGACCTGGGCGCCGTGCCGCTGCTCGGGCTGGTGCAGCGTCTTGCCCGCCAGGCGAGGCTACTGATCAGTGCAGCAGGTGTCGCAGAGTCGGGGCCCGAGCCGCGCGCGGAGTCTGGCGCGGAGGCACTCGGGCTCACGGGCCGAGAGGCGGAAGTGCTTCGCCTCGTCGCGGGAGGCTGGTCAAACCAGCAGATCGCCGACGAGCTGTTCATCACCCGCAAGACCGCAAGTGTTCACGTCTCGAACATCATGGCCAAGCTCGGGGTCAACGGCCGCGCTGCCGCCATCGCCGGTGCCCACCGCCTCGGGCTCGTCGTGGACCCACCGCCACCGCCCATCGACGCGGGCTGATCGATCTGGGTCGAGCTCGGCCCCTCCGGCCGCGCTCCTGGAACCCGGACCATGTCTCGGCTCGGGCCCCTCCCGTGCTACCCTTGCGGCACCCTTGATGGCCGGTCCCGTGAGGCCGGCGAACCGGTTCTGTGAGGCCGGAAAGGAGAGTTCGATGGCTGCGCTCAGCTCCATCGGTGGCGCCGTTCGCCGTGCCCCACGCCAGGGCGCAATCGCCGTTTCCTTCGATCTCCCATCGGGCCCCAGCATGCCCTCGTGATGCCTGCCCATCCACGGCCGAGTGCCGTCGTCGATCCGCGAATCGGCGATCTGGGGCCCGCGCTGCTGGCGCTCGAGGACGGCACGATCTTTCCCGGCGTGGCCTTCGGGGCTCCCGTGTCGGCCGGTGGCGACCTGGTGGTCAATACCAGCCAGACGGGCTACCAGGAGGTCTGCACCGACCCCTCGTACGCGGGCCAGGTCGTGGTCATGACCTATCCGCTCATCGGCAACTATGGTCGGCTGATCGCGGATGACCAATCCCTTCAGCCCTGGCTCCGCGGCCTCGTGGTTGCCAATGCCACGGCGGCGGTCGTCGAGGATGCCCAGCAGCTCGCCTCGTTGCTCCGCCGCGCCGCCATCCCGGCCATCGCCGGCGTCGACACGCGCGCCCTCGCCCGGCATCTCCGAACCCATGGGAGCCTCAGGGGAGCGATCCTCGAGCCGGGGAACCTGGACCCGACCGGCGCTCGGCGGGTCGCTGCCGCCGTCCCGCGCTGGGAGGACCAGGACTTCGTCGGGCAGGTCTCGCCCGCGGCGATCGTCGAGTATGGACAACCCGATGCGCCAGGCCCGCTCGTGGCCATCGTGGATTTCGGGCTGAAGTCGAACATCATCCGCAACCTGGTCCACCGAGGCCTCAGGGTCCGTGTCCTGCCGCATACCGCGGATCCAGCGACCGTCCTCTCGGCGGATGTCGCCGGCGTGGTCTTGTCCCCGGGACCCGGCGATCCGGCTCGTCTCGCGGGGCCCGTGGCCCTGGCCCGGGCCGTCATCGACGACGGGCGCCCGCTCCTCGGGATCTGCCTCGGCCACCAGATCGTGGCCAGGGCCGCGGGTGCCGAGACGACGCGGCTGCGATTTGGCCATCACGGGGCAAACCACCCGGTCCGCGACGTCGAATCCGGACTCGTACAGGTCACAGCCCAGAACCATGAGGTCCAGGTCGTCGGCGACTCGGTGCCCGCCGGTTCCGGGTTCTTCGTCAGCCAAGTGAACCTCAACGATGGTTCGGTCGAGGGACTCCGGCACCGAGAACGTCCAATTGAGACGGTCCAGTACCACCCTGAGGGCGCCCCCGTACCGCTCGATGCCCTGGCCGTGTTCGACCGTTTCGCGACGGCTGTTCGCCGGATCACGGCCTGATGGGTCAACCGGTCGTCGGGAAGCCCAGGTCGGTCCTCATCATCGGCTCCGGGCCGGTGGTCATTGGCCAGGCCGCGGAGTTCGACTATGCCGGCACGCAGGCCTGCCGGGCCCTTCGAGCCGAGGGGGTGCGGACGATCCTCGTCAACTCGAACCCGGCCACGATCATGACCGACCCCAATGTTGCCGACGCCGTGTACCTGGAGCCGCTGACGATCGAGGCGATCGAATCCGTGATCGCAGCCGAGCGGCCCGAGGGACTCATCGCGGGGCTCGGCGGACAGACCGGCCTCAACCTCGCGATGGACCTGGCCAAAGCCGGGATCCTCGATCGCTACGGGGTCAGGCTGCTCGGGACGCCGCTCAAGGCGATCGAGATGGCCGAGGACCGCCAGGCATTCCGTGACCTCCTGGATCGGCTCGGCCAGCCCTACGCGCCATCGGCCGTTGTCGAAGGCGCGACACTCGCCGAGCGGACCGAATCGGCCGATGTCGCGCTCGCCGTCATCGGCCTGCCGGCGATCGTGCGCCCTGCCTTCACGCTCGGCGGGACCGGCGGCGGCATCGTGGAGACGGAGGTGCAGTTCCGGGAGCGCGTCCGGAGCGGCCTGCGGGCCAGTCCCATCGGCCAGGTCATGGTTGAGCAATGCCTCGTCGGCTGGCAGGAGATCGAATACGAGGTCATGCGCGATGCTGATGACACGTGCATCGCGGTCTGTTCCATGGAGAACGTGGACCCGCTCGGCGTGCACACCGGTGATTCGATCGTCGTGGCGCCGGTCCAGACCCTTCCGGACCAGGTCCACCAGCGGCTGCGCAGCGCGGCTCTCGCGATCATTCGCGCCCTCGGTGTCGAAGGCGGCTGCAACGTCCAGTTCGCGCTCTCACCCGACAGCACGGAGTACGCCGTCATCGAGGTCAACCCGCGTGTCTCGCGATCGTCGGCGCTGGCGAGCAAGGCCACGGGATATCCGATCGCCCGGGTCTCCGCCCAGATCGCGGTCGGCCGCCGCCTGGCAGAGATCCCGAACGTGGTGACCGGCACGACGGTCGCGGCCTTCGAGCCGGCGCTGGACTACGTCGTGATCAAGCTGCCCCGCTTCCCGTTCGACAAGTTCCCGACCGCCGATCGGTCGCTGGGCAGCCAGATGAAGGCGACCGGCGAGGTGATGGCGATCGACCGGACCTTCGGATCCGCCCTCAACAAGGCGCTCCGGGGCCTCGAACAGGCGGGTGCCGGGCCGCTGGCCGAGGACCCGGCCTGGGCGAACACCGTCGCCTACCTCGCCGCCGTGCTGGCACCGGATCCTGAAGCGGATGACGGAGCGCCGATCCGATGGATCGACGAAAGCGGGCAGGCCTGCGAATCGTCTCGACATGCCCAGCGGACGGCGGCCCCGATCGTCCTCAGGCGGTTCCTCCTGCCGTCCGATGACCGGCTCTGGCGCATCCTGGCCCTCCTTCGGCGTGGCGTGACCCAGGACGACATCCGGGGCGTGACGGGCATCAACGCCTGGTTCCTTGCCGAGCTCGGGCGCAACGTGACACTCGAGGCCGAGGTCGCTGCCGCCGGCGCGGCCCTGACCGACGTCACGGGGCCCGCGGCCGGCGAGCTGCTCGCGACCGTGAAGCGAGCGGGCTTCGGGGATCGCGAGCTGGCGGACCTGGCCCGCGTCTCCGAACCCGAGGTACGCGCAGCTCGGCTGGCCCTCGGGATCGTGCCCGGTTACGCCATGGTCGATACCTGCGCAGCCGAGTTCGCTGCCGAGACCCCGTACTTCTACGCGACCTACGCTGCGTCCGGGTCGGCCCCCGAGGCACCACCAGTGCCACGGCCGGCGGCTCTCGTCATCGGCAGCGGACCAGTCCGGATCGGGCAGGGGATCGAATTCGACTACTGCGCCGTTCAGGCGGCCGACACGCTCCGTCGCCTCGGTCGGTCGGCCGTCATGATCAACTCGAACCCCGAAACGGTCTCGACCGACTTCGATGCGTCAACGCGGCTCTACTTCGAGCCCCTCGACGCCGAGAGCGTCCAGAGCGTCATCGACGCGGAGACTGAGCCCGGAGAACCGCTCCTCCCCGCGTTCGTCGCGTTCGGCGGCCAGACGCCGCTCAACCTCGCCGCGGGGCTGGCGCGGAGCGGTGTCGAACTGCTCGGGTCCGATCTCGAGGCCATCGACCAGGCCGAGGAGCGGATCCGCTTCTCGGCCCTCCTGGACCGGCTCGGGATTCCGCAGCCCGAAGGCGGTATGGCGCACTCCGAAGAAGAGGCGCTGACCCTCGCCGAGCGGATCGGGTACCCGGTGATCGTCCGGCCGTCGTTCGTGATCGGCGGACTCGCGATCGACTTCTGCTACTCACCCGAGGATCTGGCGCGCCAACTGGCGCTGGCCACGGTCGTCGATCCAGATCGACCGGTCCGCATCGATCGCTATCTCGAGGGCATCGAGGTGGACGTGGATGCCGTGTCCGACGGAACCCGGGTCCTGATCCCCGGGCTCCTCGAGCATGTCGAGCGGGCGGGGGTCCACTCCGGGGACTCGGTGGGTCTGTTCCCGCCGCAGACCGTGAGCGACGGCGACCAGAGCCTGATCGTGGCGACGATGGAGCGCGTGGTGCTGGCGCTCGGGGTCCGTGGCCTCGTGAACGCCCAGTTCATCGTTCGAGAGGACGGGGTCTATCTCATCGAGGTCAACCCGCGTGCTTCGCGGACCGTGCCGTTCCTGTCCAAGGTGACGGGCGTGCCGATGGTCGAGCTGGCGGTCCGGATCTCCCTCGGAGCGACCCTCGAGGAGCTCGGCTGGCCGAACGGCCTCCTGCCACCTCCGCCGCTCGTGGCCGTCAAGGCCCCGGCCTTCTCGACGGCCAAGCTGCGCGGCGTTGATCCGTCGGTCGGGCCGTTCATGCAGTCGACCGGCGAGGTGATCGGGCTCCATACCGACCCTCGCGTGGCACTCGCCAAGGCGCTGCGCGGGGCCGCGCTGGTGCCACCGCGAGCTGGAATTGGTGCCGGGGAGATCCCACCCGTCGCGCTGCTGTCCATCGCGGATCGCGACAAGGGCAGCCTGCCGCGGCTGGCCCGTGCGCTCGAGGCAGCCGGCTACCGGCTGGCGGCGACCCCGGGCACGGCGGATGCCCTCGAGGCGGCCGGTTTCCACGCCGAACGCGTCGCCAAGCTCGGTGCCCCCGCAGACCCGGAGAACGCGATGATCGGCATCATCGAGCGCATCGCCTCGGGCACCGTGTTCCTCGTCGTCAACACGCCGACCCCCAGGTCCGGGGCCATCCGCGACGCCGCCGACATCCGCCATGCCGCGATCGCTGAGGGGATCCTCTGTCTCACTGCGGTCGAGACGGCGATCGCGGCCGCGGAAGCCCTCGATCCGTCGATCCAGAGCCGGCTGTCCGAGGTTCGATCCCTGACGGACTGGGTGCCCGGAGGAGGGATCGCGATCCGCCGCCTCGAGATGGGACCCCGGGATGCGGGCGCGGTCAGTTCGTCGGGATGAAGAGCGCCTGACCGAGCGACCACAGGGTCAGCGTCGTCAGGGCCACCATGACGATGGCCAGCGGGATCTGGCGCCGCCGCACGCTCAGGCCGTCGCCGCGGACAGGACCTTCGCCTGCAGCCGTCCTGGCCGCTACCACGTGTCCGGCCCACGCCCCGATCATGTGGCCGCCGACCACCGCGGCCAGCTGGAGCGTCCAGACCAGGCCGGGGGGCAGCCAGGCAGCGGTGGGTTCGAAGAACGCAGTCCCGAAGTAGTCCCTGCCCTGCTGGAGTGGGTCGGAGATCGCGATCACGATCCGCTGACCATCGATGACCAGGTACGTGAAATAGTGGGCGAGGAGGTAGCCGACCGCGATCGGCACGAGTCCGGCACCCGTCGCCGAGACGCCGACCAGGCGGGCCACGACGAGCGCGGCACCAACGATGATCCCCAGGAACGTCGCCAGCAGGAGGGTCTGCGGTAGCGCGCCTGGCAGCCCGAAGGCGTCGACCCAGATCTGCGTCTGGGACAGTCCATCGAAGAGGATCGAGCCGGTTGCCAGGCCCGCCAGGACGATGTCGGACGTCGCCCACCCACCTTCGCGCAGGCCGGCAGCGAAGTCGCGTCGACGCAGGAGCCCCGCGCGATCCTCGGTGAGAGTCGCCAGTGGCGCCAGTGGCGCCAGGGGCGCGAGCCGGCCGACCAGGCTGAACCAGACCGAGAAGATCTCCCCATTCCGGCTCCAGGTGGCCCGCCCGTACTGGGCCATCATCGCCAGCGTGTAGACCGTGTAGCCGGCGATGACCAGGGCCAGCGTGCGGGAACCGGCACCGACGGCCACGAGTTCAAGCCAGACCACGGCGGCGAATCCGATCACGGCCGGCCAACGCCCGAGCGCGATTGGGTACTCGGCTGGAGACACCCCGCCGGCTCCCAGTCGTCGGCCGATCCAGGCTCCGATGTCATGGAGGGTCGAGAACGGATCGAGCCAGGTCCAGATGGGGAACGCAAGGGCTGAGATGAGGGCGATGCCCACCCAGCCATAGACCCATGTGAAGAGTCGAGATACCTCGGCATCCGACTCGCCGCCCAGGAGGCCCTGGGCCATGATCCACGCCCAGCCGATGAGGCCCACGACGCGGAGCGGGCCGCGGACCGGCGCCGGCATCGTGACCCGGCGTCCGTCGTCGGCGACCGGGTCCGCCCGGAGGTCACGGACAAGGACGAAGACGAACGACAGCGCCACCGCTCCTGCCGCTCCAACGAGATAGACCGCCAGCGGCAGGCGGCTCGCGAACGACGCCGACAGCTGGTGGGCGGCCACGGCAGCCGGCATCGTGAGAGCGGACAGGATCAGGCCGATCGCAACGGTTCCGAGGCGCCGCAGTCTCATGCGGACTGCCAGACCGCGCTCACGCAGCCCGCCGGCGGCGGAGGAACCACACGAGGCCCGCTCCGACGAGCGCCAGGCCCGCGACGATCGGGATCAGGACGTCGGCGATCGAACCGGTGTCCCCGGCCGAACCAGCCGGCGCCGCGCTTGGTGCGGCACTGGCAGGCGACGACGCCTCGGGCGTCGGAACCGTGCTGGCCGGCTCGCTCGCCGCTGGTGCTTCGGTCGCAGGTACAGGTGTCGCGATCGCGACCGTGAACGTGTACGTGCCCCGTTCGATGTGGCCGTCGGCCGTGGCAGCGGTCCAGCGCA
>JBDSJV010000175.1:0-2662 GCA_039917225.1 Candidatus Limnocylindrales bacterium | reverse complement strand
CGCGCGAGCGTAGATTCCCGGTGCCGCGTGGCCCTGGTAGAAGATCTGGTCCCCGCTCCCCTCGCCATCCTTGCCGCGGAAGAAGTGGTTGAAGCCCACCTCATACAGCGTCGCGGCGGATGCGTAGGTGGCGAGATGACCGCCGATCCCGGCGAATTGGGTGTTGGCGCGCAGGACCATGGCCACCGCGTTCCAACGGATCAGGCGACGGATCCGGCGCTCGATGCCCTCGTCGCCCGGGAAGAACGGCTCCTGTTCCGGGCTGATCGTGTTGATGTAGCGGGTATTGGTGAGTGGCGGCAGGCCAACCTGGAGCTGGCGCGCTCGCTTGAGGAGCTTGAAGAGCAGGAAGCGGGCACGCGTCTCGCCCTCGTCCTTGACCACCTGGTCGAGCGACTCGATCCATTCGGTCGTCTCGTTCGAGTCGAGATCCGGCAGCTGCTGCTTGAATTCATCGAAGTACATGGCCCCGAAGGGTAGCCGATGAGGCCCCCGGGCGCCGCGGTGCGAACGGGTCTCCATCGCGTTGCGAGAGGGTGACGGCGACGCCTCCGGGGGCTGTGCTAGCGTCCTGACATGCAGCCATTCGATTCCCGGACGGCCCTCATCGTCGTCGACATGCAGAACGATTTTGCCGATCCGAGCGGCTCGCTCAGCATCAACCGCGGCGAGTTGACGATCCCCGTCGTGAACGATGCAGCGAGGGAGGCGATCCTCGCCGGCGCATTCGTCGCCTACACCCAGGACTGGCACCCCATGCACACCCCCCACTTCGCGCCGGACGGCGGCATCTGGCCGGTTCATTGCGTCGCCGATACCTGGGGTTCTGCCTTCCACCCCGCGATTGAGATCCTGGGTCCGAGCGTCCAAAAGGGAGCGAACGGCGAGGACGGCTACTCCGGCTTCACGATGCGCGCTCCAGTCACGCACGCAGAGATCCCGACCCAGCTCGATGCCCTCCTCCGCGAGCGGTCCATCGAGCGGGTGGTGGTCTGCGGCCTGGCGACGGACTACTGCGTCAAGGCAACGGCGCTCGACGCGATCCGCCTGGGATATGCCGTGACCTTGCTCCTCGACGGGATCGCCGCGGTCAACGTCGCTCTAGGCGACGGCGATCGGGCCATCGCCGAGATGCAGGCGGAGGGTGTCGTCGTCGCGGGATCGGGCGCGCTGGATCGGGCCTGAGGCGTGCAAGTCCACCTCGTCGATGCCACGTATGAGCTGTTTCGGGCGCACTACGCACCGCGGCCGCCGGTCCTGGGGGTCGGTGGCGTCCAGCTATCGGGTGTCGCGGGGCTGATCGACCAGCTCGTGTACCTGCTCCGCGATGAGGGCGCCACGCACGTGGCATGCGCAACGGACCGGGTCATCGAGTCCTTTCGCAATGACCTCTACCCCGGCTACAAGTCGTCGGCGGGCATGCCGCCGGAGCTGCTCCTGCAGTTCCCCATCGCCGAGCAGGCGATCCAGGCGCTCGGGCTGGTCCTCTGGCCGATGGTCGAGTACGAGGCGGACGATGCCATCGGGGCAGCGTGCAAGCGGTTCGCCGCGGATCCGTCGGTCGCGCGGATCCTGGTGTGCACCCCGGACAAGGACATGGCACAGCTCGTCGAGGGCGATCGCATCGTCCTCCTGGACCGGCGCCGCCGGATCACCTATGACGAAGCCGGGGTCTGGGAAAAGTGGGGCGTGGCCCCGACTTCAATCCCCGACTGGCTCGCCCTCGTGGGCGATAGTTCTGACGGATTTCCCGGCCTGACCGGCTGGGGGGCCAAGTCAGCGGCCGCGGTCCTCGCTCGCTATCCACACCTCGAGGACATCCCGGAAAAGGCATTCGAATGGGACGTCGCTCGACTGCGAGGCGGTCCGGTCCTCGCCGCGACGCTGCGCGAGCGCTGGGACGAGGCGCTCCTCTATCGCTCACTGGCCAGGCTCCGAACCGTCGAGGACGGCGTTCCGATCCCGCAAGCCTCGGCCGAGGAGCTGCGCTGGCTGGGGGCGCCGCGCGCGACCTGGGAGGCGTTCTGCGACGAATGGGGGCTGCGCCAGCTCCGCAGCCGCCCGCACCTCTGGCGCCCCGCGGGCTGACCGCTAGCCAGCGATCCTGGCGACCAGGTCTCCGTGGTGTGCCGCCGGTGCCGCCAGGATGCCGATCGACCTGGTCGGGGCCGCGATCTGGAACCACGGGCCACCAGCCAGATCCGTGACCGTGGCTCCGGCGCGCTCGGCGATGAGCCCGGCCGCGGCGATATCCCAGGTCGACAGCCCTCCCTGCTGGATGAAGGCATCGAACCGTCCGTTCGCGACGTACGCGAGTGCCAGTGCCGCAGACCCCATGGATCGCGGCACGCGGATCGCCCGGCGAAGGTTCCTGGACCGCGACGTCGCGGTTCGGCCGGCCAGGGAGAGCGAGACGACGAAGTCGCTCAGTCGCACCTTGTCCGACGCGTGGACCTGGTGTCCGTTCAGCGTTGCCGGGCCATCGATGGCCGCCGCGAAGGACTCGTGGCGGGTCGGGTCGTGCACCACGCCCACGACCGGAAGGCCATCGACGACGAGCGCCACTGATACGCAGAACATCGGGATCCCGTTGGCGTAGTTGATGGTGCCGTCGAGTGGGTCCACCACCCACACGCGGCCAATCCCCGACGAAGCCGCCTGG
>JBDSJV010000174.1:0-2761 GCA_039917225.1 Candidatus Limnocylindrales bacterium | reverse complement strand
GGCCCGATCGATCCCGCCGAGCTCGGGTTCACCCTGCCCCACGAGCACACCGCGATTGCCCTCTGGCAGATCCCGAACCGCTGGGACTACTGGGAGCTGACGGCCGACGAGCCGGTGATCACCGCTGAGCTGGCGCGCTACCGCGATCTCGGTGGGACCGCGCTGGCAGACCTCACATTGCCGGGGGTTGGTCGCGACCCCGCCTGGCTGGTCCGTGTCGCACGGGCATCGGGGCTGCATGTCGTGATGGGCTGTGGCTGGTACCGCGAGGCCTACTACCCAGCGGAGGTACTGATCGACCGCCGCTCGGTCGATTCTCTGGCCGACGAGCTCGTTCGCGAGATCGAGGAGGGGATCGAGACCCAGGGATCCGATGCGCCCGTCCGGCCCGGGATCATCGGCGAGATCGGAACGGACAAGCCGTGGCTGTCGGCGAAGGAGGAGCGGGTCCATCGCGCCGTGGCCCGCGCCGCTCGACGAACCGGGCTCGCGATCTCGACGCACGGCGTGCTGAGTGACGTCGGCCTGGCGCAGCTCGGGGTCTTCGAGGCGGAGGGCGCCGATCTGGCTCGCGTCGTCATCGGCCACGCGGACTCGTACCCGCACCTGGACCACTACCTCGAGATCATCCGGCGCGGCGCGAACCTCGAATTCGATTTCCTCGGGATGTCCTTCACGCCGCAGGAACTCCATGGCGAGTCGCGGATCATCGACCTGCTGCTCGAACTCCTGTCCCGCGGCCACGCCCATCGGGTCCTCCTCAGTCAGGACGTTTGCCACAACTCGCAGCTCCACCGCTACCAGGGCAACGGCTACACGTACCTCCAGGAGACGTTTCTGCCTCGGCTCCTGGAGCGCGGCGTTTCCGAGGCAGAGATCGACCAGATGACGGTGACCAACCCTCGTCTAATCCTGACCATCTCGTAGCGCCCAGGAGGCTCCGATGGCGCGACTGGGCTCAAGGGCCTGGCAGGCACCGCCGACCTCGTCTTCCTCGATGCGGAGAAGGACGATTACCTGGGCATGCTCGAGCCGGCCATCGAGGCGCTCAGGCCCGGGGGATGCTGGTCGCCGACAACCTGACATCCCACGAGGCCGCCCTCGCCGAATTTCGGGACGTGGCGCTGGGCGACCCCCGCCTCAGCGGCCTCGTGGTGCCGATTGGACGCAGCGAATTGGTGGCCGTCCGCCTCTGATCCCGCGCCTGCCGTGCCTGGCTGGTTACGCGCCGACCAGCGAGGCGACCACGCGCAGCTCCACGTTGCCCTTGAGGGCGATCGAGATCGGGCAGTTCTCCTTGGCGTCGTCGGCGATCGCTGCAAAGGTCGCGGGATCGATGCCGGGCACGTCGCCGACGACCGTGATCGTGCTGGTCGTGACCTTCCAGCCGCCGTTTGCGTTGTCGAAGACGACCTCGGCCTTGGTCTTCAGGCTCGTGGCCGGCGTCCCGTTCTTTGCGAGCCGGGCCGAGAAGGCCATCGAGAAGCAGCTGGCGTGGGCGGCGGCGAGCAGTTCCTCGGGCGACGTCTTGCCGTTGTGGGCGCTCGTCCGCGACGCCCAGGAGACCGGCATGCGGGCGAATACGCCGCTCGAGACGTAGTCGATGGTCCCGGCGCCGGAGATCAGGTCGCCGTTCCAGGTGACGCTGGCGTGTCGTGTTTCGGCCATGGGAACCTCCTCGAGCCGCTGATTGGACACCGCGGTTCGGACGCATCGTCCCACGGACGGCCGTCAACTGCCCCCGAGGTGCGCGCGAACCATCGTGACGAATGGCCGATCCCGGACGGTTCGCGGAAACACGACGCGATCCATGCCGCCGAATTCGCGATGCGCCTCGATCGCCTCCGCGAAGGCCGGCGCGAACCCCGGCTCCGTCATCGGGTCGAATCCGTCCTCCCACCAGAGGCCGGCGATTCGAAGCGCCCCGGATCGGCGTTCGATCCGCGGTTCGATCCGCCCGACCAGCCGGTCGCCGTACAGGATGGGCAGGACGTAGTAGCCCCAGCGTCGCTTGGCGGCCGGGACGTAGACCTCCCAGACGTAGTCGAAGTCGAACAGCCCTCGCAGGAGGTCCCGGTCCCAGCAGAACGAATCAAGTGGAGCGAGGAATGCGACGCCGGGCTCCACGCCGCCCGGTGGGTTGCCGGCCGCGACCTCCCCGCGGGCTTGATCGAGGAGTGGCAGCTCATCGGCCAGCACGAACCGGTCGCGCTTGAAGCCCTCGACGCTGACCGGGATCAGATCACCGCGGTCCACGAGCTCGGCGAGGAGCTGGCCGCGCTCGCCGGCGGTCCGGCCCGTCGAGTACCAGAGGGTGGATTCGCCCGTGCTCCCGAGCAGGCCGTTGCCGCGATAGCGCGACAGGAGGCGGTGGCGCCGTTGCTCCACCTCCGGGATGTGGGTGGTGAGGATCTCCGCCGGGACCAGCCGCTCGACGAGGTCGTAGACCCGAAGGTTGCCCTCGCGCCGTGAGATCCCCAGGATTCCTGCCTCGGCGAGGGCTTCCAGGATGGCTCGAACCTGGTTCGTGGGCCGCCAGTACCACTCGATGGCCTCCCGCGGTCCGACGTCGCGCGGCAGGAGCGGTCCATGATCCCGGATCCGGCTCAGCAGCTCCTCGACCAGCGGCCCATGCGTCTCGAAGGCTTCCGCCCCGTGGTCGATGCGCTGCTGATCCCAGGTGAGCCGATGCCACGGCAGCTCGGCGACGGGGACGATCGAGAGCATCTTGTTGTAGGTCTCGTACAGCCGCCGGTCCCCG
>JBDSJV010000173.1:0-2735 GCA_039917225.1 Candidatus Limnocylindrales bacterium | reverse complement strand
TACCCACGTATCCGCGGGCATCGGCGACCGGCCGATTCACGTCAATTAGCACTCTCGGGGTGAGAGTGCTAGCAGTGTAGGCAGTGGGCGTCGGGCCTGTCAACCGTCTGTACTCGTTCAGTACGTCGACGGCCAGGTGAGCCGCCGCCGCGTCCCGCTACGCTACGGCCCGGACTATTGCCGGTCCACTCCGCCCACGAGCGGTCCACGAGTCCGAGAATCGGGTCCGCTGTGCAACGAATCGGACTGCGGGTCCGGAGACTAACGCAACAGCGGGCGGGGAGAGCCATTTCATGGCGCGAATCGGACCGGCTGTCCGGATTGCGACGGATTGACCCGAGAGTGCGGACTGCTGGACCGGCGGCTGTCCGAACGCTGCCCGGCGCCACCTGGGGGTCAGGCTCGCCGGACGAAGATTGCGTCGTAGGCGGCAACCAGCGCGGCGCCGAACGACTCGGCCGCGGACGAATCCTCAACGTCGATCGCCCGCTGCGCAGCCACCCAGCTGGCCGTGATAGCGACCGCCGATGGCTCGTTGCGGCCGCGTGGACCGCCCGGCGGCGTCAGGAACGGCGAATCCGTCTCTACCAGGAGGTGATCAGCGGGCACCAGGCCAGCGACCGTGGCGGTCGATTCCTCCCCCGCCCGGAAGGCGAGGCCCGAGATCGAGATCGCGAGGCCTCGATCGAGGACCGCTCGCGCGAAGTCCGCAGACCCGGAGAAGGAGTGGATTAGCGCAGGCGGACGATCACCGAACGCGGCGAGGGCCTCGGGACCACCGAATCCCGCCAGATCCAACTCGAGGATCAGGGCATCCTGGGCATCGTGCCGACCGACGGCTGATCGGACATGGAGGATCGCCGGCTTGCGGGCCTCCAGCGCGAGGTGCAGGTTGCGGCGCAGATTGGCGTGCTGATCGTCGCTTGGCGAGAAGACCCGGTCGTAGTCCAGGCCGGTCTCCCCGATCGCGACGACGCGCGGGTCGGACGCAAGCCCGGCGATCCGTGCCCACTCCTCGTCCGTGACCTTGGCGGCGTCGTGCGGATGAACACCGACCGCAGCATCCAGCCACGGATGGCGAGTGACGAGTTCGAGCGCGGCATCCGACGACCACGCGTTCCAGCCGGGAACGAGGATCCGCTCGAGTCCGGCCACCCTTGCCGCCTCGATGACCTCGTCGGCGTCGGCCTTGAACCGGTCGGCCTGCAGATGACAGTGGGAGTCGATAAGACGCATCGCGGTCAGCTCTGTTCCGCTGCGACGTCCACCTCGAGACGCGGGAACAGTGGCTCTGGCGCGGCGAGGGTCCCAGCCTCGGACGAATGCGCGCCCCAGACCAACTCGCCGAGAACCGCCGGGCCGCCGTTGCCGTCGTGCTCGTAGTCGTACGCATGGCCAAGCTGGGCGAGGACGCGGGGCGCGGAAATCGGAAGGAATGGTGCCGCCGCGAGGCCGATCAGGCGGCAGGCCTCCACGAGATCGCCGAGAACGTCGCGGAGGTGCGCGGCCGCTACTTCGTCGCCCGCCTTGGTGGCCTTGGCCAGCGCCCACGGCTGCTCCGCGTCCACGAACCGGTTCGCGGCCCCGACGAATTCCCACAGCGCGGCGAGCGCGTCGTGGAGCAGGCAGCCCTCGAGCAATTCGGCGTACCGGGGCAGCGTCCCGGACCAGTCGTGAGCGAGGGACGACGTGCCCGCGGCGGTCCGAGGCGCGGGCCGCTCGCCCGCGAGGTAGCGACCGGCCATCGACACGGTCCGGTTCACGAGATTGCCGAAGTCGTTCGCGAGGTCGGCGTTGTAGCGGCGGACGAAGGAGTCCCAGCTGACCTCCGTGTCGCGGTCGAAGGCGACCTCGCGCAGGGTCACGTAGCGCGCGCCGTCGGAGCCGAATGCCGCCACGAAATCGATCGGGTCGAGGAAGTTGCCTCGGCTCTTGCTCATCCGTTCGCCGCCCGCGGCGAGGAGCCAGCCATGGATCCAGACCTTGCGCGGAGCTTCGAGGCCGGCGCTCCACAGCATTGCCGGCCAGTAGATGGTGTGGAACCGGGCGATGTCCTTGCCGATGACATGGAGATCGGCCGGCCACCACTTGGCGAACGCCGCTGGGTCATCCGGGAATCCCGCGCCGGTGATGTAGTTGATCAGCGCGTCGTACCAGACGTAGATGGTGCCGGCTTCCGGATCCCAGGATCCGTCCTCGCGCTGGGCAGTCTGGCCGTCCTCGCCGATCGGGAACGGAATGCCCCAGCTGGCGCCGGCGCGCGAGATCGAGAAATCCTCGAGGCCCTGGCGGATGAAGCCGAGCATCTCGTTGCGCCGGAAGTCCGGCTGAACCGCCTCCGGGTTGTCCAGGAACCACTGCTCCAGGCGCTGCTGGTAAGCCGACAGCCGGAAGAACCAGTTCTTCTCGGACAGCCACTGGAGCGGCACGTCCGGGTGGTTCGGGCAGATGGTCCCGCGGGCCGTCTCCTGAACGTCTGACGCGTTCCGGAAGCCCTCGTTCGCGCAGTACCAACCCTCGTAGGTCCCGACGTAGATATCGCCGTTGGCGTGCGCCCGCCGCACCATCTCCTGTGCCGACAGGACGTGGTCAGGGTCGGTGGTCCGAATGAACCGGTCCGGTGCGATCGACAACGCGGCTTCAGCCGACTGGAAGAGAGCGACCTTCTCGTCGACGAACTCGCGGGGGGTCCTGCCCTCCGCGGCGGCCTTCTCGGCGATGTTGACGGAGTGCTC
>JBDSJV010000172.1:0-2525 GCA_039917225.1 Candidatus Limnocylindrales bacterium | reverse complement strand
AAATCGGCAATCCCCGAGCCCTCGAAGCAGCAGGTTCTCACCCGCACGAAGCACGACGAGGTCCACGTCTCCATCGCCGTCGATGTCGAGCGGGTAGGCACCGTTGACGCCCGACACATCGGTGAGCTGGTCGCGCAACTGCGTGAAACGAAGCTCGCCACCGACCGGGCTGTCATTCCGATACAGGGCGGCCGGTTCCCCGCCTCCAGCGAGGTAGATCTCGGGCTTGTCATCGCCATTGCAGTCGAAGACGGCGACGCCACCACCGACGGCGAACGTGCTGCTGCCGCCATACGTCTGCGCCAGCCCGGAAACCTCGGCCTCATCGACATAGTGCGGTGCTTCGAGCGCGGTCGTCGGTGTCTGGCGGGAGCGTTCCAGGGCGACGAACCCGACGACGGCAACAAGGACCAGGGCGAGCGCCCCGACCCCGGCGACGATGATCTGCGTCCGCTTCCGAGCCTCACCAGCTTCCGTCATCAGCCGGACGTACCCGTGTAGTACCGCTGTGCCAGCGCCCAGGCGGCTTTCCCGCACTGCGCGCCAACCATCCGCCCCGTCAGGTCGTCGGCTTCGATGTGGATCCCGCCGTAGAGCCGCGACTGGCCGGCCTGGTCGGATGCGTCGTAGTAGGTCGCCCACTCGAGCTGGATATCGGTCGTTGGTCCGGCTTCGAACTTGAGCGAGCCGGCCTTGATGGTGTAGCCACCCAATCCGCCCGGGAAGTACTCGCTGCCCGTGAATGCAGCCAGGACCTCAGCCGCCGCGCGGCTGAAGGCGCTGTGCCCGGAGACGTACCCCTGGAAGGACGGCGTCACGAACGTGGGGAGCTGGTACGGCACCCAGTCGGCTGCGAGGATCCACCTGACCCCGCTGCCAGCCCAGGCCTTGAGCGCGATCTCGCCCTCGTGGCCGGCCAGACCGGCATGTCGCTGACCCGGCTGCGTCGTCTGCTGTGTGATGAGCTCGATGAGATCCGGGACCAGGGGAATTCCGTCCTTGTCATAGGACGGCCCGGTCGGATCGGTCGACTGGCCCTGGTCAGCGAGGTAGCGGATCATCGAGATGGGCCGCGTGCTGTCGTAGTGGCCCTTGAGGCCCCAGGCCTCGATCGCGGCGTCGTGGACCGCCCCATTGAGCGCGAAATACAGCTTCACGTCCCACTGGAGTCGGTCGACGGCGGGCCCGGTGCCGGCGATCCGGAGGTCCGGGGGCAGCGCATCGGAGGCGAGGTTCGCGACCGCGTTCCAGTGGCCCGGCGGCGTCTCCGACGATGGTCCGTCGGCCCAGAACTCAGCCATGACCCGGGCGAAGTCACCCTCATTGACGAGGTCCTGCGCGTAGGGCTGGCCGGTCGTCGGATTCATCGGGCGCCCCGTCCCGTCGTTCGTTCCGAGCGTGTTGTTGCCGCGGGCAGCGGGTGAGATGTCGATCATGTTGCCGAGCGCCGGGTCGAGAAGGCTGCTGTAACGGATGACCTGGACGGCCTGGTCCTTGAACGCCTGGTCCGAGGCCGGCTCACCAAGGCGCGGTGGCGGGCCGGGATCGATCGGCACCCCGGCCGTCCCGCCGTCGGGCAGGCCGAAACTCGTGACGTGGCCCCAATGGGGACCGATGGCCTGCTGAACGCCATCGATCACCGGGATCCCGTTCTGCGAGATCATCCGCTCGATCTGGAGCGGCTGCCAACGGTTCGGGTCGGTCATCACGGTGCCGGATTCGGACACGACGAGCGGTGGGTTGACCGGCTTGTAGTCGGGCGACGCGTACCCGCCGCCCTCATTCGAGCCATCCGTCAGGCCATGACGCACGACTGCCGCAGCAATCCGGTTGCCGAGTGCGGCGGGTGTGTCGCCGTCCGGCGACGTCCTATCGAGCGGGTAGCACAGCGCGTCCATGACGTCCGCGAATTCCGAGAGCGACTCCTCGCCGCCGACGGACGCGATGAAGCGCGAGCTGAGGAGCCGATAGGCCGCATAGCTGATCGCCTCGTTGCGAGCGGCGCTCACGTTCGATGCGGTGACCTTCTCGGTGACGATGTACCCGGACGCGATCGGATCGTAGGCCGCCCAGGCGTCCCACATCGCGACCGACACGTGGAACAGGTTCCGCGCATGGACCGGCGGATTCGGCAGGGCCCGCCGGATGGCATCCAGCAGCACTTCGTCCCAACGACGGGCGACCGACCATTCAGGATGATCCGCGACTGCCGGGCATGACGGTTGCTGGACCCATGGCCGCGTCACGCCGAGTCCGACCGCGATCAGGGCCACCACGACGAGAGCGATGATCGGCGTGATCGCGGACCGGCGACGGCGCGGAGAATTCGGCGACGCACCCGAGGGGTCTGCAGCGGCGCCATCCTGCTCGCTCGCGATATTCAGTCCTGCTCGTTCCGTCATCCCGAGTCGCGCGGGAGCATGGCTTGCAGGAACTCCTCCAGGCCGGCTCCGGTGCCAATCAGGCGCAGTGCTCGTGCGGCCGTTGTTTCGAGGCTTTGATCGTAGTCGTCGCCGTACGTCGAC
>JBDSJV010000171.1:0-2505 GCA_039917225.1 Candidatus Limnocylindrales bacterium | reverse complement strand
GCCACGATCCGGGCATCGAGTCGACGCGACCGGTTGATCATTGCCGGATCATCGCTCGCAACTCTCCTGCGCCCTATGGCGCGAAAGTACGGGGTGGGCCGCGGCCGTCCCGCTGGCACAAGCACCGTTGAGCAATCTGGACCGGCGGACCCAGATTGGGACACCTCGGTCGTGGCGCTCGGCGGACTGCTGGGCGCTCTCAATGCGTCCGCGAACATCCGCAAACAGGTGGGTTCACGATCGAAACGGTCTCAGCAGCCGCGGATTGAGCCCCGCGAGCCCAATCTCGGTAGAGTGAAACCATGGACATCTTCATGAACTCCAAGCCTTGGGCGTGTGCCCGATCAGCCCGCGGAACGGAATCGCAGCGATGAGCGGCCTGCTCGATCGCCTCGTTCGCGCACCGGGCAGCAGTCCGGCCGGCGACGCGGATCCCTCGACCTCCGTCGCAGGCGACACGGAAACGGTCCGCCGCATCGTCGCTCGACTCGATTCACTGCCTGCCGACCAGGCCCGGTTCCTCGCCGGCTATGCCTACATCCTCGCCCGTGCGGCCCATGCAGACCTGGACATCAGCGATGAGGAAACTCGCCTCATGGAGTCCGCGCTCGTGGAGGTCGGTGGGCTCGACGGTGCGCAGGCTGTCCTGATCGTCCAGATGGCCAAGCTCCAGTCCCGGGCCAAGTTCGGAACCGAGGACTACCTCGTCACTCGGGAGTTCGCGAGCTTCGCCACCGACGACCAGAAGCAGGCGGTCGTCCGCGCGGCGTTCGCGGTCGGGGCAGCCGACGACGAGATCGCGAACGACGAAGCGCAGACCATCAACGCGATCGCCCACGAGCTCGGCATCGACCGCCCAACACTCAACGCGATTCGTGAAGCGTACGTCGACAAGTTCAGCGCGATCCGCGCGGCGAGGCGCCTGGCGCACCGCTAGGGGTCGGACGGCGCACTCAGCTCAGCGAGATCTGGACCACTCCTTCGCCGAGCCGCCTCGCGACCTCAGCGAGCAGTTCCGCGTCGTAGGCAACCGTCTGCTTGAGTTCCATGGGCAGGGCCGAGCCGCCCGGGGCCGGAACGTGCACCACGACCCGGGTGTCCCCCGGTCGCTCCCGGGTCAGCTGTCGGAAGGTCTCCATCGCACGAACGAGCTTCTCCGGAGGGGCTCCGCCGAACCGGACGTGCATCACCTGGTTGGTGCCCGGTGCCTCGAGCGGGATGGTCGGGGCGACGACGGCCTCGGCCGCCCTGGCGCGCGCCTCGTCGGGCAGGGCCGGCTCTTCGTCGCGATCCGAGACTGACCCGTTCGTCGGCCCGGCCCCCGCGTACGTCGGGATCGGCTCCGCGGGAGCGATGGACGGCAAGCCCGCGACGGGCTCGGCGTCCGGGCGAAGCGGCGAGACGTACGGGATATCAGCGCGACGGGCCGTGGCCGGCCGACCGGCTGGAGCCGGCGCCGACTCTGGACGTCTGACCGGCGCCACGGCACCTCGCCCGCTGCCGTTTACGTAGCCGCCGTTCCCGTTGCCGGTTCGAGCTGTGGAGTCGCCGGTCGCACCGTTCGGTCCGCCAGCCGGGCGGCGCCGGAACGCCCCGCGGTCCCCCGCCGCAACCTCACGGGCAAATGCCTCAGGGCCCTTCACCACGGCCTCGTCCCAGGTCGTCACCTGGTCAGCCAGGATCGACACGTCCTCTCCGCGATGGTCGACCCGCCCGGCGACCAGCAGGATCGATCCTTCGGCCCAGATCGGACCGGTCTGTTCGTAGAGCTTCGGGAAGACGATGATCTCGATCGAGCCCTGCAGATCCTCGATCGTGACCGCCGCCATCGTGGCTCGAGCGCGGGTGATGATCGAGCGGATACCGATAACGATCCCGCCCACCACGAGCCGCTGGCCATCGAGCGATTCATCCTTGAGGTCGCTCGAGTAGGCGGTCACGAAATCACCGACCTTGTCGGCCACCTCGCCCATCGGGTGCTCGGACAGGTACAGCCCCAGGAGTTCCTTCTCCCAGCGGAGGCGCTCCCTCCCCGGAGCCTCGGGGGTGGGAGGAAGGGGCCGCTCGAGAGCCGTCGCGTCGGTGGCCCCCATATCGAAGAACGAGGTCTGGCCCGAGATCCGGTCCCGCTGCGTCGCCTGGGCCGCAGCCATCGCGTCATCGAGGCCCTCGAGGATCTGCGCTGGGTGCCCGAACTCGCTCAACGCGCCGACCTTGGCCAGTGACTCGAGGATCTTGCGATTGGCGAGTCGAAGGTCGATCCGCGTGCAGAAGTCGGTCAGTGACTTGAACGGCCCGTCGGCCGTTCGAGCCGCGATGATCGACTCGATGGCCCCCTGCCCGACGTTCTTGACGGCGAGGAGGCCGAACCTGATCGCCTGTCCCTCGACCTTGAACTCGACGTGGCTCTGGTGGACGTTCGGAGGCCGGACCTCGATCTCGAGGCGGCGGCACTCGGCCACCGCCGCCGCCATCGCGTCATCGAGGCCCTCCAGGATCTGGGCG
>JBDSJV010000170.1:0-14326 GCA_039917225.1 Candidatus Limnocylindrales bacterium | reverse complement strand
CTCCTACTCCTGGCCATCTGGACCTCCTTGGATCATCAAATCTGGGCTCAGCGCGCTGATCTCCGCCAGGAGTGTCGCGGGAACCGGAATCTCGAGGGCCCGACTGAGGGCGCCTCGATGGATTGCGTTGGTGATGCAGTGTCGATCTCGGCAAACGTATGCACCGCGGCCGTTCTGGCGGCCGGATGGATCAACCGTCACGAGACCGGACGGAGAACGCACGATCCGGATCAGCTCCAGTTTCGGGCGGGCGGTGCGACAGGCGACACAGGAGCGCTCGGGGGCCAGTTTCCCGCGGCTCCTGGTGGCGCCGGCGGCTACGATGCCGCCTCCTCAGCCGCGGCCTTCTTGGGAGGCGCCTTCGGCTTCGCAGCGGCTGCCTTCGGCTTCGCAGCGGCTGCCTTCGGCTTCGCCGCCGTCGTTTTCGGCTTGGCAGCCGCGACTTTCGGCTTCGCGGCCGGCGCCTTCGGCTTCGCAGCGGCCGTCTTGGGCTTGGGGGGGGCGGCCTCGTCAGGCGTCGCCTCGATGGCGGCCGCCTTCCGGGCGCGGGCCTTGGGCTTCGGCGCTGGCGCGTCCTCGGGCGGCGCGACCACATCAGGCGTGGCCGCCTCGGGTGCAACGGGGGCGGCCTCGGCGGCCTTCGCCTCCGCCACCGACACGTCGCTTCGAATGTCGATCCGCCAGCCCGTGAGCCGGGCCGCCAGGCGGGCATTCTGGCCTTCGCGGCCGATCGCAAGCGAGAGCATGCGCTCCGGCACGGTCACGTTCGCAATCCGGTGCTCGATGTCGATGTCGACCGACAGGACCTGGGCCGGCGACAGCGCGTTGGCGACGAAGGTCGAGGGGTCATCGCTCCATGGAATGACGTCGATCTTCTCGCCACCGAGTTCGGCAACCACGGCCTGGACCCGCGATCCTCGCTGTCCCACGGTCGCTCCCACTGGATCGAGGCCCTCCTGGCGGGAACCGACCGCGACCTTGCTGCGGCTGCCGGCCTCGCGAGCAATCGCCCGGACCTCGACCGTGCCGCTGTGGATCTCTGGGACCTCCAGCTCGAACAGGCGCTTAAGGAAACCCTTGTGCGTCCTGGTCACGAAGAGGGCCGGGCCCTTGGGCAGGCGGCGTACCTCGAGGACGAAGGCCTTCACGTTCTGGCCGATCCGGTAGTGCTCGAGCGGAGACTGCTCGGTCGTGGCGAGGATGCCCTCGACGCCCTTCCCGACATCCAGGATGATGGCGCGCGGCTCCACTCGATTGACGGTCCCGGTGATCAACTCACCCTCGCGGCTCGCGAACTGGTCGTACACCACGTCGCGCTCCGCTTCGCGCAGCCGCTGCAGAACCACCTGCTTCGCGGTCTGGGCACCAATCCGACCAAACGAATCCTCGTTCAGCTGCTCCGTCTCGACGAGTTCGCCGGGCACGACATCCGCCTTGATGGCCCGGGCCTCATCCAAGGTGAACTGGGTCAGCTCGTCCTCGATCTCGACGACGGCGATGCGTGCCCGGAAGACGCGGATCTTGCCGCTCTCGGCATCGATCTCGACGTGGATGTCCTCTTCGTTCGCGATGCGGCGGTAGGCCGACTGGATCGCGTCCTCGACCGTCCGGATCAGCTGCTCACGCGGGACCTGCTTCTCCGCGTTGAGCTGGAGGAGGGCACCGATGAAGTCTCGACTCATGGTCGCATCGCCCTCCATCTCTATCTGCTCTGGGACCGCCCGAAAAAAAATACGTGGGGGTCACCCACGTCCACGGAGGCGGCCATTCGATTCCGGCCCGGAGTATACACCGCGTCCTCGGCAGCGTCGATGCGACCCACCCGGCGGTCGACCTCGCCGGGCGATCCGCGGCTGGGACGAAGCGTCAGCCTGGCGCGACTGGATAGCGGCGCTCGACGTACCCATCGAGCAGGTCGATGAACTCGTCCACCAGGCCCTCGCCGCGAAGGGTCCGGTCCAGCTTGCCATCGACGAAGACCGGTGCCACAGGCGCTTCGAAGGTGCCCGGCAGGCTGATACCGATATCGGCGTGCTTCGACTCGCCCGGCCCGTTCACGACGCAGCCCATGACCGCGACCGTCATGTCCTCGACGCCAGGGTGTCGGTCCCGCCATTCGGGCATCCGCTCCTGGAGATGCGCCTGGATGCGCTCGGCCATCTCCTGGAAGAACGTCGACGTGGTCCGCCCGCAACCGGGACAGGCACTCACCTGTGGCAGGAAGGCCCGGAGTCCGAGGGACTGGAGCACCTGCTGCGCGACGCGGACCTCCTCCTCTCGCTCGCCGCCCGGAGCCGGCGTCAGGGAGACGCGAATGGTGTCCCCGATCCCCTCGTTCAGCAGGATCGCCAGGCCTGCGGTCGAGCCGACGATTCCCTTCATCCCGAGACCCGCCTCGGTGAGACCGAGGTGAAGCGGATAGTCGCAGCGCGCGGCCAGGAGGCGGTAGACGTCGACGAGGTCGCGTACCCGGCTGACCTTGGCGGAAAGGATGATCCGATCGTGTTCCAGGCCCGTTGCCTCGGCCAGCTCGGCGGATCGGAGCGCCGATTCGAGCATCGCCTCGATCATCACGTCGCGCGCGTCGCGGGGCACTGCCGCTCGCGCGTTTGCATCCATGAGGTCGGTCAGGAGCTGCTGATCCAGCGATCCCCAGTTGACCCCGATCCGGACGGGCTTGTCGTGTTCAATGGCGACGCGCACGATCGTCTGGAAGTGCTCGTCGTGCCGCTTCGCGCCAACGTTTCCGGGGTTGATCCGGTATTTCGCGAGTCCGGCAGCGGCCCCAGGATGGTCCACCAGCAACTGGTGGCCGTTGTAGTGGAAGTCGCCGACGATCGGCACCGAGATCCCGAGATCGGCCAGCTTGCGCATGATCTCCGGGACGGCGGCGGCGGCGGCATCGGTGTTGACGGTGACCCGGACGAGCTGACTGCCGGCGTGCGCCAGCCGTGCCACCTGGATCGCCGTGGCATCCGCATCGGCCGTGTCCGTGTTGGTCATCGACTGGACGACGACCGGATGAGCGCTCCCGACGAGGACGCCTCCGACGTCGACCGAATCGGTCGGCCGCCGGCGTGGCCGCAGCTGATCCGTGGTGGTCATCCCCCGGCAAGACCCCGGGCGATGTCGAATCCGGTCACCCAGACGAGGAACGCCATGAGCATGGCGAAGCCCACGACATAGGTCAGACGCTCCACACGCATCGACAGCCGCGACCCCGCAACGCGCTTGATGACCAGGACGAGCATCCGGCCGCCATCGAGCGGCGGGAACGGCAGGATGTTCACGATTGCGAGGTTGGCGGACAGGATGCCTGCCAGATAGAGCGTCACGATAGGCCCGAGGGTCCAGAAGACGTCGCCGATCTGGGTCGCGATTCCGATCGGCCCCGAGGCCGGGGGTGGCTCGGTCGGTCGATTGACGATGGCGGAGCCGATCTGCCCGACGCCATCCACGATCAGCCGCATCGCCTCGCCCGTGCGCTCGAGTCCAAGCCCGATGGCGACATCCACTGGGTAGTTGATGCGATCGGACGTCGCCCGCGGCTCCAGCGGAAGCCCAGGCACCTTGCCGATACCGAGCGCGCCCTTGCCGGCTGCCACGTCTGCGGCACTGCGCAGGGTGGCAGTCACGTCAACGTGCGAGGCGTCGCGTTCCAGGCGGAGCGTGACAGTCCGGCCGGCGCTGTCGCGGAGGACCCCGAGCACCGAATCCGTCCCGAAGGCGCCGAATGCCGTGTCATCGACTCGCGCGATCACATCGCCGGCACGAATCCCGGCGGCGTCCGCCGGCGAGCCCGGTTCCACGTAAGAGACGTACACACCGATCGCAGGATCGCCGGTCAGCGCAATGCCGGTGAAGATCGCCGCCGCCAGGGCGACGTTCATCAGGACGCCGGCGACGAGGATGATGAGCTTTCGTCCCAGCCCCTGCGAGGAGAAGGAGCGCCGATCGTGCGGGTCGTTTCCGTCCTCCCCTTCGAGCTTGACGAATCCCCCGATCGGCAGCCAGTTGAGCGTGTAGAGCGTCTCCCCGACGTTGCGGAGCACCCAGGCGCGTGGCGGAAACCCGATCCCGAATTCGAGAACCCGCACGCCGAACAGTCGCGCAACCACGAAGTGGCCGATCTCATGGACGATGACCAGGACGCTCAGGATGCCGATGAACAGGACCGTCGTGCCAATCGTCCGTGGGTCGTCGACACCGATGAGGACGGCGGCGGCCAGGAGCAGCAGGGCAATCAACCGGCCCCTCGAGAAGCGGGGCGCGCGCGGTGTCATCGCGAGCCGCTCCGAGCGGCGGGTGGGCGCAGCGAGGCGCGGATCTCCTGCTCCAGCGCGACGAGGGCCTCGAGATCCGGATCCGGACCCGACTGCGAGCCCCAGCGGGCCACGGCATCCTCGAGCATCCGCGGAATGCCCGGGAAGTCCAGGGCACCGTCAAGGAACTGGGCGACGGCCACTTCGTCGGCCGTGATCAGGGAAGCCGTCGCCCACGGCCCCATCGCTCCTGCCTCACGGGCAATCCGGAGTGCCGGGAAACGAACCGGATCGGGTGCCCGGAAGTCGAGGCGTCCGATCTCCACGAGATCCGGAGCGTTTGCCGGCGATGGGCGTCGATCGGGATAGGTCAGGGCGTACTGGATCGGAAGACGCATGTCAGGGGTCCCCAGCTGGGCTTTCACCGAGCCATCGACGAAGCGGACGGCCGAGTGTACGACGGACTGCGGGTGGATCACCACCTCGATCGCGTCGTAGGGAACATCGTACAGCCACCGCGCCTCCACGACCTCCAGGCCCTTGTTCACCAGCGTCGCGCTGTCAACCGAGATCTTGGCCCCCATGGTCCAGGTGGGATGTCGCAACGCCTGGGCGGGTGTCACGGCCGCGAACTCTCCTGCGTCGAGGTCGAGGAATGGACCACCGGATGCGGTCAGGATGAGCCGTGAGATGGACCCTCGCGGTTCACCCGCGAGACACTGCCAGATCGCCGAGTGTTCGGAATCGATCGGACGAACCCAGCCAAGGACGTCGGCCAGCGGATCCGTCGGGTCCTCGGCGTGGCGGAGGTCGGCCAGTGCCCGTGCCCGAGGCATGACCAGATGTCCGCCGGCGACGAGGGTCTCCTTGTTGGCGGTCGCGACCGGAATGCCGGCGCCCAGGGCTGCCAGCACGGGCCGCAGGCTGACCATGCCGCCGCTGCCGACGACCAGAAGATCGACGTCGGGCGCCACTGCCAGTTCAGCGAGGGCGTCCATGCCGGACGCGACGGTGGTGCCGGGGGGCAGTTGCCCGACGCCGCTCCGGTCTGCGTCGTCGGCCACGACCACTCGACCGGGTCGGAATTGCCGGACCTGGTCGCCCAGCAGGGCGGTGTTGCGCCCGCCCGCCAGGCCGACGATCTCGAAACGGGGATCCCGTGCGATGACGTCAAGGGTCTGGCGGCCAATCGAGCCGGTCGAGCCGATCAGCGCGATCCGAAGGCGCGGCATCGCCGCGTGGTCCGTACCCGGACCGCCCTCAGCGGAATGCAACGAGGACATACAGAACGACGGCCGGTGCCGCGAACAGGAACGAGTCGATCCGGTCAAGGATCCCGCCGTGGCCGGGAATGGCGGTCCCAGAGTCCTTCACGCGGGCGGCGCGTTTCAACATCGATTCGACCAGATCACCGGCCTGCGCCGACACCGCGATCACGGGCCCCAGGAGCAGGCCGGCGAACCAGTCCCGACCGAGGCCGACGACGAGGATCGTCGTCAGGAGGGTCACGGCTGCGGTGCCACCGATGACCCCCTCGACCGTCTTGCCGGGTGAGATATGGCGCATCAGCAGGCGGCGACCGAAGCGACGCCCGACGAAGTAGGCCCCGGTGTCGAACGCCCAGACGCCAAGGACCAGGACCAGCAGCCACCCGAATTCGCGACCGAGGAACCCGAGCGGCGCCCCATCACCGATCGTTGGCGCCCCATCGGCCAGCCTGGGCACGAACCCGAGCAGTCCGACGTACAGCGCTCCGAAAGTCGTGGTCATGAAGCCCGCCAGGCCCTCGCGAGGGTCAGACCACGTCAGTGCGGCGGCCCCCGTCAGGGCAATGCCGATGCTGGCGAGCAGCAGCCCCGAACCGCTCGGCAGGGACGGGATGGAATCGCCGAGGGCGACGATGACCGCCAGGACGAGGCCGAGCGCCGGGAATGCCGGATGACCGGCGGCGTGAAGCAGCTTGAAGACTTCCCGTGCTGCGAGGGCGACCGCAATGGCGACGGCCAGCATGACCCACGGTTCCCCGAGCCACAGGATCACCAGCAGGAGCGGGACCAGGAAGGCCGAGCTCCTGACCCGGTCCTTCAGCACTCTGGACTCGACATCGCGCTCACCGGCCGAACCGGCGCTGCCTGGAGGCGTACTCGGCGAGCGCGCCATCGAGTGCGTCGGCATCGAAATCAGGCCACAGCGTCTCGGTCGTCACGAGTTCCGCATACGCCGACTGCCAGATCAGGAAGTTGGAGAGCCGTTCCTCGCCGCCCGTCCGGATCACGAGATCCGGATCGGGCGTGCCGGCGGTATAGAGCGACGAAGCGACGAGGGCCTCGTCAACCTCGTCTGCCGTGATCCCGGAAGCGACGATCCGGCGGATCGCATCGACGAGCTCCGTTCGGCCGGCGTAGTTGAAGGCAATCGTCAGCAGCATCTCGGTGGCGTCACCCGTCGCCGCCAGGGCGTCGTCAATCGATGCCCTGGTCTCGGGAGGCAACTCGTCCATGCGGCCGATCATCCGGACCCGGACGCCCTGGGCACGCAGCTCCTCGGTCTCGTTCCGGATCGCGGCCTCGAGCAGACCGAAGAGCGCCGTTACCTCGGCATCCCCGCGGGCCCAGTTCTCGCGACTGAAGGCGTACAGCGTCAGCGCGCGGATTCCGCGTCGGCGGGCATGGCGCAAAACATTCCGAATGGCCTCGACGCCGGCCGGGTGGCCCTCCAGCTCGTGGAGGCCGCGATTCCGGGCCCAGCGGCGGTTACCATCCATGATGATCGCGACGTGGTGGGGCGTCTCGAGGGCGGGATCTGGACCACCCGGTGCTGGTCGCTGATCGGCACCGTCAGCAGCCTCCGTCCGGTGCGCCGCGGGGGGGGCATCCGTCGGCCGGACGAGCGGTGCGCGAGCCACTAGACCTCCAGGACTTCCTGTTCCTTCGCCCCGCCGACGCGATCGACCTCGCCGATGTGCTGGTCGGTGGTCTTCTGGATGAGGTCGTGCAGACGGTGCGCGTCGTCCTCTCCCACTTCACCCTCACGCTCGAGTTTCTTGAGCTGGTCTACCGCATCGCGCCGGAAGTTTCGGACTTCGACCCGAGCTTCCTCCATCCGCCGATGAACGAGCTTGACGATGTCGCGTCGGCGCTCCTCGGTCAGTGCCGGGATGTTCAGTCGGACGACGGTACCGTCGACATTGGGCATCAGACCGATGTCGCTCTTGAGGATCGCCTTCTCGATGGCGCCGAGAACGCTCCGGTCCCACGGCTGGATGACGATCTGATGCTGCTCCGGGATGCTGATCCCGGCCAACTGGTTGAGCGGGGTCTGCGTTCCGTAGTAGTCCACCTGGATACGCTCGACCAGGCTGGTGCTGGCGCGGCCGGTCCGCATGCCCTGGAAGTCGCGCTCCATCGCCTCGACGGCGCGGGCCATCCGTTGGTCGGCGCTGGCGACGATCTCGTTACTCATGCCTGTCCGCCTCCCGTCATCGGCGCCGTGATCAGTGTGCCAACCGGTTCTCCAAGCGCCACTCGGGCGATATTGTCCGGGTGGTTGAGGTCGAAGACCACGATCGGAAGATCATTCTCCATGCACAGCGCAACTGCTGCAGCGTCCATCACCTTGAGCTGATCACGGAGCAGGTCGGAGTATTCGAGCTGGTCGTAGCGCCGGGCCGTTGGGTGCTTCACTGGATCCGCATCGTAGACGCCATCCACCTTCGTCGCCTTGAGCAGGACCTCGGCCCCGATCTCGATCGCTCGCAGGGCAGCGGCGGTATCCGTCGTGAAATACGGATTACCGGTCCCGGCCACGAAGATCGCGACTCGCCCCTTCTCCAGGTGACGAACGGCACGACGACGGATGTAGGGCTCTGCAATCTCGTTCATGGCGATGGCACTCATCACCCGGGTCGGGATTCCCGCTCGCTCGAGGGCGTCCTGCAGGGCCAACCCGTTCATGACCGTCGCCAGCATGCCGATGTAGTCGCCGGTGGCGCGGTCCATGCCGGCGGCTGACGCCGCCATCCCGCGGAAGATGTTGCCGCCGCCCACTACCACACCGACCTGGACACCGGTCGCGTGGACCCGGGCCACCTGGCCGGCGATGAAGGCGCATACGGCTGGGTCCACGCCGTAGCTCCGGGATCCGAGGAGCGCCTCGCCCGACAGCTTCAGCAGGATGCGGCCGTATCGGACGTGGCCGCGTTCAGGAGCGTCGGTCACAGTTCTTCCCCAAGCGCGTAGCGGACGAACCGACGCACCCGGATGTTCTCCCCGATCGTTGAGATCTTCTCGGTCACGAGGTCGCGGACCGCTCGGTCCTCGTCGCGATATGGCTGCTCGAGAAGGCAGACTTCCCGGTACCACTTCTTGAGCTGGCCATCGACGATCTTGTCGCGGATCTCGGTCGGCTTCGAGGCGGCTGCGGGGTCCGCCGCGAAGACTGCCTTCTTTCGATCAAGCTCCTCGGCCGGGATCCCGTCAACGTCGACGTAGAGCGGCGCGAGGCCGGCTACCTGGATCGCCAGGTCCCTGACCAGCTTCTGGAACTCGTCGGTCCGGGCGACGAAGTCGGTTTCGCAATTGACCTCGATGATGACGCCGACACGGCCCCCCGTATGGATGTAGCTGGAGACGAGGCCTTCGCGGGCATCGCGTCCGGCCTTCTTGGCGGCCGCGGCGAGTCCGCGCTCGCGAAGCAGCAGAACCGCCTTCTCGACGTCTCCGCCGGTCTCGTCGAGGACGCGCTTGCAGTCCATGAATCCGGCTCCGGTGCGCTCGCGAAGGTCCTTTACCGCCCCCGCACTGATGGTGGCCATGCTGTTTCGATGCTCCTGTTCTCTGACGACGAGCCCCCGGGCCCGCCGCATCTGATCATGTGAGTAGCTGTAGGTCAGTCCGCGTCCGGAGCGGCAGCCCGCTCGGCTGCTTCCCGGGCGAGCTCAGCCGCGATCTCCTCGGGCGTGGCCGTGACAGCCTCCTCGGCGGCGTCGGCTGCCTGGCTGGCCGGCAGGCCCGGCAGAAGATCATCATCCTCGTCCGGTGCGAAGCTCAAAGCCCCGCCACCCACGAGTGCGGCAACGAGGGCGTCGCTCGCCCCGACGTCGTCGTATTCGGGCTCAGCGATCAGGACCTCGGGCTCCGGCTCGACGGCGGCGCGTGACGCCCGCTCGCGGGCTCCCTCGATGGCCGCATCGGCAACCAGCGAGCAAAGCAGGCGGATTGCGCGGATGGCATCGTCGTTGGCCGGAATGATGTAGTCGATCTCGTCCGGGTCCACGTTGGTGTCGCCGGTCCCGACCACCGGTAGCTCGAGCTTGTTCGCCTCGGTCACCGCGATCCGCTCGCGATGGGGGTCGACGATGAAGACGGCGCCAGGAAGCCGCTTCATCTTGCGAATGCCGCCCAGCGTCGCGGTGAGCTTGGTCAGCTCCTCGGTCAGCTTTGCCGCTTCCTTCTTCGGAAGGCGCTCGAACTCGCCGGACTGCTGGCGGGCTTCAAGCTGCTCCATCAGGCCGATGCGCTTCTTGATGGTGACGAAGTTCGTCAGCATGCCACCGAGCCAGCGCTTGTTGATGTACGGCATGCCGGCGCGGGTCGCCTCCTCGGCGATCGGCTCCTGGGCCTGCTTCTTGGTCCCGACGAACAGGACCGGCTCTCCGCGAGCCACGGTCTCACGGACGAAGTCGAGGGCGACCTCGAGCCGTTGCGCGGTCTGGGCCAGGTCGATGATGTGGATCCCGTTGCGCTCGGCAAAGATGAACGGGCGCATCTTGGGATTCCAGCGGCGTGTCTGGTGCCCGAAGTGGATTCCAGCTTCGAGCAGCTGCCGCATTGAGACGGACGGCACGGGGCGAGACCTCCTGATCCGGTTGTATCCTCCGCGGACCACGTCGCCGGGAGCCGGTCAGCCTCGCCTCGGCGAGCATGCCCGGCACCGCCCCGGTCGGGACGATCCGCGTGTGAGCTCCGCCACCTTCCAGCGACGGGCAATGGAGCCACGGACGGTCCGCGGCGGGCCGGAGTGTAGCACAGGGTCCGGACGACCCGGTCTTCAGATGGCGGCCACGTGGTGGCGGATCCGGGGCGGGCCGTCCCGAGTGGCGGGTGGCTCGACGACCACGAGATCGAGGCGCAGCGGGAGGGGCGGCACCGGCGTGCCGTCGGCAAGGTGGCCCCGCTCCCGCAATGCCTGCGCGGCACGGCGCAACCGGATTCGCTTCCTGGCGTCCACCGACTCTTCTGCCAGTCCGAAGTCCCGGCTCGATCGCGCCCGTACCTCCACGATCACCAGGCGCTGCGGGAGGGCCTGATCGATGGCCACGATATCCAGCTCCGCGCGCCCGACCCGAACCTGGCGCCCGAGGACCCGCCAGCCGGCCGCCACGAGGCGTTCGACCACGAGGAGCTCGGCGGCGTCTCCAATCTGCTGGGCCTCAGTCCGCATACCGGCACGATGACGCAGACCCATGCACTGCCACTTATCTGGCACGTATCTGGGCCGCGACTGCCCGCCGCGGAGCAGTCGTCAGGTACCTGCCGCGAGTTCCTCCACGTCGAGCAGTACGAGGTCGAGCGGATCGTCGAGGTCGCCCAGCAGATCGGTCACGTCGACACGCGTCGCTCCTGCCATCACCGGGACGAGTGGCCGGCGGGTCGATCCCCGACCCTCGCCACGATCGTCGAAGGCCAGTCCGAAGTCGATCTGGTCGCCCGCAAGCGTTCGCTGGAGCGCCAGGAAGCTCAGCCGGTGAAACGGCGTCAGGCCAAGGCGTCGGATCGCCTGCCGGTGCTCGAGGGTCGCATAGCCCTGGTTCCGCTCCCAGCCGTAGCCGGGATATCTGACCGCCAGCATGGCCATCATCCGATCGCGGACCACCTTTGCCACCACGGAGGCGCAGGCAATCGAGTAGGACTGCGCGTCCCCGTCGATGATCGCCGTATATGGCCCTACCTGCGCCTCGAACCCGGCGATCCGGTTCCCATCCACGAGGACGTGATCATGGCCACCCAGTCGCGCAATCGCCCGACGCATGGCGAGATGGGTCGCGTGGTAGATGTTCAGGCGGTCGATCTCACCGACGGATGCAGCCCCCAGGCCGACCGCGATCGCGCGCCGCCGGATCTCTGGAGCAAGGCGCTCGCGCTGGGCCGCGGACAGTGTCTTGGAGTCGCGTACCCCGGGGATTCGGCGGCTGTTCGGCCGAACGATGACCGCGGCAGCCACGACGGCGCCACAGGTCGGCGCGACCCCGACTTCGTCGACCCCGGCGATGCGCCGTACGCCCGCCTGCCAGAACGGGCGCTCGATGCGGAAGGTCGGATCCTGCGGCACGTCTCTAGCCTAACCCGCCCGGGACGACCCGCACCGGACACGAAGCGACCCCGTCGGATCGACGGGGTCGTCGGGGGAAAACGTCACTTGAGCCGGCTCAGCTGTTGCTGCGGCGCTCCCGCAGCGTTGCCGCCTTGCCGACGCGATCGCGCAGGAAATACAGCTGGGCTCGGCGAACCTTGCCGTGGCGCATCACTTCGATCTTCTCGATCCGCGGGCTGTTGATCTTGAAGGTCCGTTCGACCCCAACGCCACTCGCCAGCTTGCGGACGGTGATGGACCGCGTGATCCCACCGCCTCGAAGGCGCATCAGCGTTCCCTCGAAGACCTGGATTCGTTCCTTGCCGCCCTCGACGACCCGAGCGTAGACCTTGACGGTATCGCCCGAGGCGAGTTCCGGTAGATCGGTGCGGATCTGGTCGGCGACGATCTCGTCGAGCACGTTCACGGTGGGTTCCCTGGTGGTACGGGCAGCCCGGGGGCCGCAGATTGGGCTGGGATGCAGGTGTCGGGTTCAGCCGACGGCGGAGTGTAGCACGAGCCGCCCCGGTCTGGCCCTCCGTGGGACCAGTGCTCGGGGACGGACCCTACGGTTCATCGCCCTTGCTCGAACGCAGGCGATCGAGGATTCGATCCTCTTCGGCATTCGATGGCCGCTCGAGCAGGAGGTCCGGCCGTCGCTCCATCGTCCGGCGCAGCGAGGCCTCGAGCCGCCAGCGCCGGATCGCCTCGTGGTTGCCCCCGGTGAGGACATCCGGGATGCCACGCTCGCGAAACAGGGCGGGACGCGTGTACTGCGGATACTCGAGCAACCCCTTGGTGAACGACTCCTCGACGGTCGAGGCGTCGTCGATCGCGCCCGGCAGGAGGCGGATCACCGCGTCGACGATGACGAGCGCCGGCAATTCTCCACCAGACAAGACGTAATCGCCGATCGAGAGCTCGAGATCCACGAGATCGCGGATCCGGTCGTCTACGCCCTCGTAGCGTGGGCAGATGAAGACCAGGTGGCTGTGCTCGGCCAGCTCGGCGGCCCGCGCCTGTCGGAAGACCTCGCCGCCCGGGTCCATCAGGATCCTGGTCGACTCGGTCCCGCTGATCGCGTCGAGGGCCGCGGCCACGGGCTCGGGACGCATGACCATGCCCGCCCCACCGCCGTATGGCGCGTCGTCCAGGCTGCGGTGACGCCCAAGGCCCCAGGCGCGCAGATCGTGGACCTGGATGTCGGCCAGTCCCCGCTCACGAATGCGTCCGGGAATGCTCCCTGACAGAGGTCCTTCGAACATCTCGGGGAACAGGGTGAGGATGTCGATCCGCATGCTCAGACCGCGTCGCCGCCGCCGGCGGGCGCCGGATCGCTGCCCCCTGCCCCACCCTTTCCATGCTTCGACCAGCGAGGCCGGCGGCGGGGCGGGCGGGCGCGCGGCGGATCGACGGCCTCGCCACCGAGGTCCAGGACCGTCTCATCGATCACGATCTCGCCGCGCTCCGGTTCGAATACCTTGACGATGTCCTTGACGAGGGGGACGTCGAACTCCCCTGCCGGCCCGCCACGGACCACGAACACCTCGGCCGTGGCGACACGGTAGATATCGACCACCTTGCCGAGGGGGCGCCCATCCATGCCCCGGACATCGGAGCCGATCACCTCGTGCCAATAGGCCGCGCCGGGCGCGAGATCGCTGCTCCGATCGACCGTCGTTTCGAGGTATGCGTCGCGGAGACGCTCGGCTGCCGAGCGATCCGGGATCTCGCGGAACCTGATCCGCCATCCCGGCCCGTCCTCGACGGCGGCGGCCTCGGCGATCGTGAGAGGCAGGTCGGTACCCTCACGATGGAGCACCTGCCCGACGGCGAACCGTTCTTCCGGTCGATCCGTCAGGACTTCGACCCGAATGACTCCATGGAGCCCATGGAGTCCGCGGACCTGTGCGACGACGAGGCGAGTGGCCGACACAGAATCGCCCGTTGGCGAATGGCTCAGAGGATTTCGAGGGAGACGGATCCGCCGTCCCGGGCGGCCGTGACCTTCAACAGGGTTCGGAGGGCCTTGGCGACGCTGCCGTTGCGGCCGATGACCTTGCCCATATCTTCCTCGGCGACGTGAAGCTCGATCACCACGCCGTCGGCGTCAGAAACCTCGGTGACCGTGACCGAAGCGGGATCGTCGACGAGGGTCTTGGCGACGTATTCCACGAGTTCGCGAGCTGCCATCGTCATTCCCCTACTTTCCTGCCGGCACGATGCCGGCCACGCGGAGGAGGCGGGCAACGGTCTCTGAGGGCTGCGCGCCCTTGGCGATCCAGGCCCGTGCCTTCTCTGCGTCGATGACGATCTCGGCAGGTTCGCTGCGTGGGTTGTAGTGCCCGATCGTCTCGATCGAGCGGCTGTCGCGGGCGTTCCGCGAGTCGGCGACGACGACGCGGTATGCCGGCTGCTTCTTGGCGCCGACGCGCGTGAGGCGGATACGTACGGCCATGCTGTGCTGGTTCCTCCTGGTGGTCCGGGCCCTTGCCGGCCCGGTAGCTTACTTGACGATGATCACGAGCCGGCTTCGACCGCCCGTGCTGGACGCGATGGTGGTCCCGCCGGCTCCGGCGAGATGGTCGAGATACGGCTTCAGGTCCCGCCGATACGCCTCGAGCTCGGTGTCCTTCAGGAACCGATTCTCGGCGAGGTTCAGGATCCCGTCGATGGCAACGAACGCCTCGAAGCTGTCGGTCGAGCCGACAAGT
>JBDSJV010000169.1:0-8537 GCA_039917225.1 Candidatus Limnocylindrales bacterium | reverse complement strand
ACCAGCCGCGGGCGAACCGGGAATGCCTCGACGAAGAAGGACCGGTCGCCGAGTTCAATCGTCCGCGACCGGCCGTCATCGAGGATCGCGCGAACTCGCTCCGAGAGGGCCGCATCGGTCGTTGCATCACCGGCCGTGCCTGCGATGACCGTGCCATCGGACGCAACAACGATCGGCGTCTCGGGGGCCGACCAGGATCCGGGTTCGTGCGGCTCGAAACTTGCCGGCGGCGCATTCCCGGGCAGGGGTGTCACGACTGCTGCGGAGCGACCGCGTGGCCCCACGGAACTGCGGGCCACATCGAGCACCGACTGCGGCACAGCGGACTGGATCAGCACGTCGATCGTGCCGCCACAGGCCAGGCCCACGTCCCAGGCCTCCTCGTCGCTGATGCCGTAGCGGATCACGCGGGTCATCCCGGTCTGTCGAGCCCGGGCGATCTCCTCGGCCGCAGCGCCCTCCACGCAACCGCCACTGACCGATCCGATCAGCCGACCATCGGCGGCGACCAGCAGAACGGCACCCTCCGGCCGAGGGGCTGATCCGAACGTTCGGACCACGACGGCCCGGCCGGCATCGACGCCCTCACGGCGCCAGCTCTCGAAAGTGTCGATGAGGTCACGCATGACTCCATCCTATGCGCGTTGTCGCGGACCCGAAACGGTGCCTGATCCGGGCCGGTGCCTCAGCCTCGGCGTTCAGCCCAGCGGGCGCGCTGCGAGCGGGTCGATGGGCTGACGAACGACTCTTGGTGGGGGCGAGAACGTGCGTGCCCGTTCCATGCTGGGCGCGACGTGAGCCGCGGCTTCGCTGCCGCGCCGCGTGTCCGATCCGCGGCCTCCGGCCAGGATCGCTCCAAGGCGCTCGAGGCTGGCGATCGTGCCGGCCGCGAGGAAGTCGTCGATGTAGGGGTAGGCGGCCCGCATGCCGGCGGCAAGCGGTTGGTAGCCCGGCGTTCCGGCCAGTGGATTCAGCCAGATCAGGCGATGGCAGTTGCGACGGAGGCGGGCGGTCTCGACCTCGACGAGTCGCGGGTCGCCCCGGTCCCAGCCATCCGAGACCACGATCACGATGCCGCTGGACCGCAGCGCTCGTCGCGCCCACTTGTGGTTGAACTCGCGGAATGACTCCCCGATCCGCGTCCCGCCCGCCCAGTCCGTCACGGCGTCGGCAACCCTGGCCAACGCTCGATCGCGGTTGCGATCCTTGAGGATTCGCGTAACGCGGGTCAGTCGCGTGCCGAAGACGAAGGACTCGGTTCGAACCGCCGACGAGGCCGAGAGGGCCTGGGCAAATCGCAGGAGGAGCCGCGAATGGCGCTCCATTGAGCCGGAGATGTCGCACAGGACCACGATTGGCCGAGGCCGCTTCACGGGCCGTCGCCAGACCCATTCGAGGACTTCCCCGCCGGTCCCAAGGTTGCGCCGGAACATCGCCCGCGGCGCCAGTCGGCGCCCGTGTCGATGGAGCTCGTAGCGGCGTGTCCGACGGAGTTCGAGCTTCGGTTCGAGGAGATCAACGAGTCGCTCCGCGTCTCGCAGCTCCTGGGCCGTCATCCGGTCGAAGTCGCGGTGACGCATCGTCTCCGAGCGACTGTAGGCGTCGGGCGAAATGGTGACGACGTCGGGAGCGGCCTCGTCCTCGGCCTCGTCACCTTCGGTCGGGATCGGGATGCCCTGCCGGTCCTCCGGCAGCTCCGAGCGCTCGTCGCCGGGCATCGCCGCGTCAGCCGGGGTGCCCTCGTCCGAGGGGCTTGCCTCTGGCCGCTCTTCCGCCCCCGGACCCTCGAGGTTCGGGTAGAGGGATCGCCGGCGCCAGTAGCGATCGAAGACCCGATCGTAGACCGGCCGATCGTCGCGGCGTCGAGTGAAGACCGCGGCGCCAGCGGCGCGGACAACCTCGCGGTCGCCGATGTCGACTATGCCCAGCGCGCGGGCGAAATCGATCTCGGCGCCAACATCGACCGCCAGGCCCGCTCTGCGGAGCTCGCGACCGAACCCGACGGCACGGGCGAGCAGCCGATGTCCGTCAACCGCCTCGCGCGGGCCACTCCGGACGATCGCGGGGTCGCTCACCGGTCCTGCTCAGCGGCCCGCCACGGCCTCGGCGACGTACGCCTTAACGGTCTCGCCGCGGACCTGGCGAATGTCCTCTTCGTATTTCAGGACGACACCGAGCGTCTCGTCCACGACCTCCGGGGTGAGCTCCGCGGCGCCGAGCGCCAGCAGGGCCGCGGCCCAGTCGAGCGTCTCGGCGATACCCGGCACCTTCGTCAGGTCAGCTTCGCGCAGGCGATGAACGAACGCGACCACCGACCGCGCCAATGACTCCGGTGCGGCCGGCACGCGCGCCTGGACGATCTCGAATTCCTTGGCTGCAGACGGGTAATCGATCCAGTGATAGAGGCAGCGCCGCTTGAGCGCGTCATGGACCTCGCGGGTCCGGTTCGAGGTCAGGATCACCCGGGGCGGTTTGTCAGCCTTGATCGTCCCGATCTCCGGGACCGTGATCTGGAAGTCGGACAGGATTTCGAGGAGGTAGGCCTCGAACTCCTCATCGGCGCGGTCGATCTCGTCGATTAGGAGGACGGGTGGCTCACCGTCCGATCCGGCCTCGAGTGCCTGGAGGAGCGGCCGCTTGATCAGGAACTCGGACCCGAAGATGTCGTGGGCGGTCACCTGATCGCCATGGCCACGCGCCTCGAGGAGACGGATCTCGAGCATCTGGCGCGGGTAGTTCCACTCGTAGACCGCCGTATTGACGTCCAGGCCCTCGTAACACTGGAGTCGGATCAGCCGGGTTCCCAGGCTGGCCGCCAGAACCTTGGCCAACTCCGTCTTGCCGACCCCGGCCTCGCCTTCCAGCAACAGCGGTCGGCCGAGCTGAAGGCCGAGGAAGACCGCGGTCGCGATCGAGCGATCCGCGATGTAGCCGTGCTCGCGGAACGCGTCCTGGATTGCGTCAGCCGAGGTCAGAGCGTGCATCGGCCGATCGTAGCAGGCTTCCCGGCGCCAGCCGGTCAGCCGTCAGGCGCGTCCAGGTCCCGGGCATACGGCGGAAACCTGAACCGCTGGTCCCGGGTGAGGATGCCGCCATGGCCGAGGCGGGCGACCGTGCGGATGGATGCGGGCTCGCCGGCCAGCAGCCTGGGCAACAAGAGGTCAGCGGCGGTCGCCTTCGAATAGGCGCCACAGGACGGGAGGCCCAGGACGGGAACCGCACCGACGCGCCCGAGCCAGAGCATGGATCCCGGGTGGGCCGGGACGCCGTGGCGAACCATCCGGCCGCCGAGCGCCTCGAGCGCCACGAAGAACGGATCCTCCGGGTCAGTGCTCGACGACCCGGCCGTCAGAACGAAGTCTGCGCGCGCGGGTCCGCGACCCAGCGCCCGTGCCGCCAGCGCGGCGATCACCGGTTCCGTCGCATCCTCGACGTAGTCGATTCCAACGAGCTTCGATCCCAGGCCCTCGACCTTGGCTCGCACGCTCGCCTCGAATCGCTCCCGGGCAATTCCGCGGATCGACTCCTTGACGATGGCGGCGACACGTCGGGTCCGGAATGGCGCCACGGACACCACGCCGCGGCGACCGGATCGCCGCGCGACGGCTTCCGCCCGCGCCAGGACGATGTCCGGAACGAGGTGCGGGGCCACTTTGACGCTGGCGACCAGGGCACCGGCCTCCGCGATGCGGCCATCGAGGATGGTGAAGACCTCGACCGGGTCGATGGCGTTGAGCCGGTCCACGAGACCGACGTTGATTCGCACCAGGCCGGTGACGGTCGCCCGCAGATCGATCCGGCTCTGGGCGGGAGTCCCGACCGCGACACCGGGCCCTGCAACCGCCATGGCCAGCCGCGAGGCCGCTGCATCTTCGTGGATGTCGCCAGGATCAGGAATCAGGACCGTGATCCGGCGCCCCACGGCCCCAGGGATCGCCTGGGCTATGCGCGCGAGGTCGCCCACGGCGAGAAGGCGCCCCTTCGCCCAGCGCTCGCCGCCGACCTCGAGATCCCGGGTGAGAACGGCGCCGGCGAGACTCGCCGGCGCCTCCTGACCGAGATTCAGATACGCGATCCTCACCCGAGCCGAGCGGCGGCCGCCTCGAGCGCTCGTCGAACGTAGACCGCCGCCACATGCGTGCGGTACTCCCGGTCGGCGTGGATGTCCGAGGCAACCGTCACGCCGTCGGTCGCATGCGCGGCGGCATCCGCGAACGACGCGCCCGCGAGCACGGCCGATTCCACGCCGGGTGCCCGGTACGCGTGCTCGCCCACTCCGGTCACAGCCACGCTGCACAAGCCCCAGCGATCCCCGGCCCTGGCGCCGACGATCGCCGCCACGCCAGCAATCGAGTAACCGCTCGCTGGCTGTTCGATGGCCCGATAGGCCGATCCAACGTCGTTGCGGCCACCCGGCAGCAGGATCTCGGTGATCAGCTCATCGGGCTCCAGGACGCTCGAGAACGCACCCTCGAAGAAGGTCGTGATCGAGATCGTGCGCTCGCCGCGGGTCGACCTCGCGACGACCTCGGCATCCAGGGCGAGGAGGATCGCCGGCATATCCGACGCGGGATCGGCATGGGCGATGGCACCGCCGATCGTGCCCCGATTGCGGACCTGGACGTCGCCGATGTTCGGCAGCGCGTCGGCCAGCAGCCCGTAGTGTCCCAGAACCTCGTCCCGGAGCATCTCGTCATAGGTCGTGAGCGCCCCCACCCCGACCCGGCCGTCCGGCATCCGGCGAATACCGCGCAATTCGGACAGCCGGCCGATGTCCACGAGGGTCTCGGGGCGAGCCAGCCGAAGCTTCATCAGGGGCAGGATGCTCTGACCCCCGGCGATCGCCTTGACCGTGCCATTGCCCGCGGCCAACCGGGCGAGGGCATCATCGAGCGACGTTGCCCGGATGTATTCGAACGCGGCGGGGATCATGCCTGGGCTCCCTTCGAGGATTGCATCGCATGCCACACCTTCTGCGGCGTGAGGGGCATATCCAGGTGCCTGATTCCGAACGGCTTCAGGGCGTCGTTGACGGCGTTGGCGACGGCCGCGGTGCTGGCGATGGCACCTGCCTCGCCGACGCCCTTGACCCCGATCGGATTGACCGGTGACGGCGTCACGGTCTCATCCAGTTCCAGGTGCGGGAACCAGGCGGCTCGGGGCACCGCGTAGTCGAGCATCGAACCCGACAGGAGCTGCCCATCGTCGGCGTAGACCGCGCCCTCCCAGAGGGCCTGACCAACGCCCTGGGCGATGCCGCCGTGGAGCTGACCATCGACGATCATCGGGTTGATCTTGTTGCCGACGTCATCGACCGCCACGTAGCGGACGAGATCGACATGACCGGTCGCCTCGTCGATCTCGACGATTGCGACGTGGGTACCGAACGGCCAGGTGCAGTTCGGCGTGTCGTAGTAGGCGGTTTCGTCGAGATACGGCTCCATCCCCTCGGGCGCATCGAACGCCAGGTCGAGGGCGAAGGCGATCTCCTGGAACGTCTTCTTCTTATCCGGCGAGCCCTTGACCCGGTACTCCGCGCCCTCGACCTCGATGTCCTCGACCGAGGCCTCGAGCATGTGGGCCGCGTAGCGACGAGCCTTCTCGCGGATCTTGCCGGCGGCCTTGATCGCTGCGGTGCTGCCGACCGACGACGTTCGGGACCCGTAGCTGCCGTAGCCGAATGGGGTCCCCTGGGTGTCGGAGTGCTGGACGACGATGTCCTCCATCGGAATGCCCAGCTCGTGGCCGACGATCTGCGCGTAGGTGGTTTCGTGGCCCTGGCCCTGCGGCTGGGTGCCCACCGTGACGACGGTCTTGCCGGTCAGATGGACCTTGATGTTGGCCGACTCCCACATGGCCGCGCCCCAGCCCTCGCCGACCGCGCCGATCCACTTGGATGGCGCGACGCCGCAGACCTCCAGGTAGCTGGAGAGCCCGACGCCGAGGTACTTGCCCCTCGTCCGGGCCTCCGACTTGGCCTTCGCCATATCGGCGTAGCCGGCCATCTTGAGGGCTTTGTCCATTGCCGGCTCGTAGTTCCCGGAGTCGATGTAGATCTTGGCTCCGCCGGATGCGGTTCCGAGACCGGACGGATTCTCGTATGGGAACTTGTCAGGCGCGATGAAGTTGCGGCGCCGGAGCTCGGCGGGATCCATGCCGATTTCGCCGGCGAAGAGATCCATCGCGCGCTCGACGACATACGTGGCCTCGGGCCGCCCGGCACCTCGATAGGCATCGACGAAGACGGTGTTGGTGTAGACGCCGACGACCTCGGCGAAGACATTCGGGATCTTGTAGCAGCCCGACAGCACGCGGGCGTAGAGCGTGGTCGGAATGCCGGGGCCGATGGTCGACAGGCGCCCGCCGAGGTTGGCGAAGGTCTTGACCCGGATCGCACTGACCTCCCCATCCCTTGAGCCGGCGATCTCGAGGTAGGTGATGTGGTCGCGACCGTGGATCGTGGACTGGTAGTTCTCACGCCGGCTCTCGATCCATTTGACGGGCCTGCCCCCGAGCCGTTTCGAGGCGTGGAGCACGACGACGTAGTCCGCGTAGCAGAAGATCTTGGTCCCGAACGCACCGCCGACATCCGGGCTGATGCAGCGGAGCTTGTGCTCGGGGATGCCCATGACGAAGATCGCAAGGAGGATCCGCTGGATGTGCGGCGTCTGGCTCGACATCCAGATCGTGTACTCGTCGGTGCCGGGGTTGTACCAGCCAATGTCCCCACGGACCTCCATGGGGTTCGGAATGAGCCGCTGGTTCACGACGCGCTGGCGAACGACAACCTCGGCGCCGTCAATTGCAGCCGCCGCACCCGCCTTGTCCCCGACCGTCCAGTCGAAGACGATGTTGTTCGGGGCGTTCTCGTGGAGCTGCGGCGCGCCGGGTTCCGTTGCCTTCTCGGCATCGACGACCGTGGGCAGGGGCTCCCAGTCGACGGCGATGCCCTCGAGCGCGTCGAATGCCTGCTCAGGTGTTTCCGCGATGACCGCGGCCACGCCCTCGCCGGTCCATTTCACGCTATCGGTCGCCAACGCTCGAGGCATGTTCACATTGTTCTGGAGGCCAGCTGAGCCGCCGGCCGGCCAGGCCATGGGCAGCGGGTTGTACGGAATGTCCGCACCGATCATGACGTCAAGAACGCCGGGCATCCCTCGCGCGACGCTCGTGTCGATCGAACGGATGTTGGCGTGGGCGTAGGGGCTGCGCAGGATGGCGCAGTAGACCATTGACTGGAGTTTGATGTCGTCAACATACCGACCCTTGCCGGTGATCAGGCGCTGGTCCTCGACGCGCTTGACGCGCTTGCCGAGCATGTCGATCGTCATCACATGCCTCCCTGGACCGCGGTGCTGGGTGCCGCAACGCCGTCACGCATGACCTTTGCCGCGGCCCGAATGGCGATGACGATGTTCTGGTAGCCGGTGCAGCGACAGAAGTTGCCCTCGATCGCGTGACGGATCTGCTCATCGGTCGGTTCGGTCGTCCGGGACAGGAGATCGGCCGCCGCCATGATCATGCCCGGGGTGCAGAACCCGCACTGTAGCCCGTGGTGCTCCCAGAAGGCGGCCTGGAGGGGATGCAGGCCGGCCTCGGTGGCCATCCCCTCGATGGTCGTCACCGTCCCGCCGTCCGCCTGGACAGCGAGCATCGTGCACGACTTCACCGCCCTGCCATCGACAGTCACGGTGCATGCGCCGCACTGCGAGGTATCGCAGCCGATGTGCGTGCCAGTGAGATCGAAGTCCTCGCGCAGGAGCTGGACGAGCATCCGCCTCGGCTCGACGTCCGCCTCTCGCGGTTTCCCATTGACGGTGAGCGAGATATGCGCATCCACGGGCGGGACCTCCTGCTGGTGGCCGGGAAGGTTCCGATGATGCGCCGTCGACGGCCCCGGAATCAAGTGTTGATCGGCGGTTGCGGCCGGGCGGGGTCAGGGTGCCGGGCGTCGGCGCTTCCGGGGCTTCGGTGGCATGTAGCGCCCGTAGGCCGCGCTCCGGATGTCGATGGCCCGGGGATCGAGGTGCGGGGCAGCCTCCTCGAACGGCATCCCCGCCAGCCGCGCCGCCTCACCGAGATGCCGCATCTTGGTCTCGGCGATCTGCCAGTCCAGGCCCGCGAGGCTTCCGGCCGTGGCGAGCCCAACCCGCTCGGGTCCCCGCCCGCCGGTCGACGTGGCGTAGGCCGCGGCCCACACGAGAAGCTCCGGAGAATCGTCGCTGGGAGAGCGGGTCGAAAGGGCCCCGCAGACGATCCCCCGGTCCCCGGGGGTCCGGGTCACGAGCCGCCAGTTGTCCGGCCCGTCGATGAGGTTCACCGCGAGGCTCCGATACGGCGCGGCGAGGATCGTCTCGATCCCGGCTGTGTCGGCGTTCCCGCCCGTGATCGCCAGGGAGACATGCGCGCCGGTGATCCCATCGAGGAGCAGTTGATGGACCTCGACGAACCGACGGCGCTCCGCAGGGTCCTCGCCGATCAAGTGGGCATCACCCTCCTCGATTTCGATCAGGACGCAGCCGGCATCGATTAGGGCC
>JBDSJV010000168.1:0-3000 GCA_039917225.1 Candidatus Limnocylindrales bacterium | reverse complement strand
CGTGCTCCGAACAGTCCGAGCGGGTCCCGCCCCACGACGGACCGGACCCTCCTGGACCGAGTTCCTCCGAGCGCAGGCGGGTGGCATCATCGCCTGCGACTTCTTCACCGTCGAGACCGCCTGGCTCCGGACGCTCTACGTCCTCGTGTTCATCGAGCTCGGGAGCCGGCGGATCTACCTCAGCCCCTCGACGGCTCACCCCGACTCGGCGTGGGTCACCCAACAGGCCCGGAACCTCGCTCTGGAGCTCGACACTCGCGCGAGACCCATCCGGTTCCTCATCCGCGACCGGGACACGAAGTTCACCAGGGCCTTCGACGAGGTTGTCCGTTCGGAAGGGACGAGGGTGATCCTGACGCCGGTCCGGGCGCCGAACGCCAATGCCTACGCCGAACGGATCATCGGGACGATCCGGGCGGAGTGCCTCGACTGGACCCTCATCCTCGGTCGGAGGCATCTCGATCGAACGCTCCGGGCGTATGCCGAGCACTACAACCGCGGCCGCCCTCATCGTGCCCTCGGCCTCGCCCCACCGCTGACCGAAGCCGGGGATCCGATGCCGGTCAGCCCTCGATGTTCGCCGCCGGGCCCTGCTCGGCGGCCTGATCCACGAGTACCACGGACTCGCTGCGTGATCGAATCTGGGTTTCGACCCCCACGCGGTGGTGAGGCGGCCGCACCGAAGGACGAGGAAGCCGTCGAGGGCGAGTTCAAGGAGGTCTGACCCGGGCGAGCGCCCGGCCGGCCGTCTAGACTCGGCCGGTGACCATTGAGACGTCGATGGGCGGCAGCGCCACGACCCGCGGGCGGCGCCCGTGATCCTGCAGGGACGTCGGCCGGGCGACCGGCGAGTCCGGGTCGAACGCATCAAGCCCCGCGAATACCGGATCGCCCCGATGCGACGGGTCCGGCGTCCGCCGTCGCCGTCGGTCGTCCTCATCGCCGGATTCGCGTTCGTCATCGCGGTCGGGACGGTCATCCTGATGCTGCCCGTCTCGTCGGCGGATGGGACGTGGACCTCGCCGCTGGTGGCGCTGTTCACGGCCACCTCCGCGGTCTGCGTCACGGGCCTGGTGGTCGTCGACACCGGCACGCACTGGAGCGGGTTCGGGCACGTCGTCATCATCGGCCTCATCCAGGTCGGCGGGTTCGGCTTCATGACCGGGTCCACGCTGCTGCTGTTCCTGCTCGTGGGCCGGCGCACCGGGCTGCGCGACCGCATCCTGGTGCAGGCCTCCACCGGCGTGCCCGAGCTCGGCAGCGTGACGACCCTCGTCAAGCGGATCGCCGCGTTCACCCTGGTCGCCGAGGCGATTGGCGCCGTGGTGCTGACCTTCGCGTTCCTCGGCGACGGGCTGGCCGGACCGCAGGCCGCCTGGTGGGGCGTGTTCCACGCGATCTCCGCGTTCAACAACGCAGGCTTCGACCTGACCGGGGACTTCCAGAGCCTGAACGCCTACGCGGACGCGCCGTGGGTCCTGGGACCGATCGCCGTACTCATCATCCTGGGCGGCCTGGGCTACGCTATCGTCGGCGACGCCGTGGCGAAGCGCCGCTGGCGCCGGTTCGCCCTGGAGACGAAGCTCGTGCTGACGACGACCGTCGTACTGATCGCCGGCGGAGCCGTCGCCATCGGTGTGTTCGAGTGGTCCAACCCGGCGACCTTGGGTGGCATGACGGAGGCGCAGCGGCCGCTCAACGCCCTGTTCGAGTCCATCACCCTGCGCACGGCCGGGTTCAGCGCCCTCGACACCGGCGGCCTGGCGGAGGCATCGCTGTTCGTCGTCATGGCCCTGATGTTCATCGGTGGTGCGTCCGGATCGACCGCGGGCGGGATCAAGGTCAACACGTTCGCGATCCTGCTCGTGGCCATCGTGTCGACGGCGCGCGGCCTGCCGTCAGCGGTCGGGTTCGGTCGACGGATCCCCCACATCCTTATCTACCGGGCGATGGCGGTCGCCCTGCTGTCCATCGCCATCGTGTTCGGCGTGGGCCTCCTGCTGGAGGTGACGGCGCCGGGCATCTCGTTCGTCCAGGGCATGTTCGAGTCTATCTCGGCCTTCGGCACGGTCGGAGCCTCGACGGGCATCACCCCCGGCTTGCCGGATCCCGCGCGCGTCGTCCTCATCGCGGCGATGTTCATCGGGCGCCTGGGGCCATTGACCCTGGTCCTCGCGTTGACGGCACGGGCTAGGACCGTCTCGTCGCGGCCGGCTGTCGAGATCATGCGCATCGGATGAGCCACCACGTCACCAGGGAGTCGCCATGAAGACCTCGATCCTCGTCATCGGCCTCGGACGGTTCGGCACGGCGGCCGCCCGCGAGCTGGAGCGCCTCGGCCATGAGGTCCTGGCCGTGGACCGGGATGAGGCCGCGGTCAACGACATCGCGCCCGACGTCACGCACGCAACCCAGCTCGATGCGAGCGACGAAGCGGCTCTCCGGTCCATCGGGGCCGGCGACTTCGAGACCGCCATCGTCGCCATCAGCAGTGCCAGCGAGGCCAGTATCTTCGCCACGATGGCCCTCAAGAACCTCGGGGTGCGTCATGTCATCGCCAAGGCCGCCAACACCCTCCACGGGTCGATCCTGGAGCGGGTCGGGGCCGACAGGGTGGTCTACCCGGAGCGCGAGATGGGGACGCGGGTGGCCCATTCGCTGGCGATCCCCGGGGTCGTCGACTACCTCGACGTGGCGCCGCGCTTCGGGATCGTGAAGGTCCGGCCCCCGGCCGCGTTCGTGGGCCAGACCCTCACGGAGTTGAACCTGCCTGCCAGGCTCCGGCTCAGTCCCATCGCGTTGCGACGAGGGACGGACGTCACCGTCAACCCCCACGGTGGCGTGGTTATCGCCGCGGGCGATGAGCTGATCCTGATCGGTCTCGACGAGCAGATGGAGCGCCTGGGACGCTGATGCTGACGTGGCGGCTCGTGCGCAGCGTCAAGGGTTACCCGGATCCGGAACGCTGAGCCCGGCGCTCGATCCGCTCGATCCGCTCGA
>JBDSJV010000167.1:0-4328 GCA_039917225.1 Candidatus Limnocylindrales bacterium | reverse complement strand
ATCGCTTGATCGTCGGGAGCAGCTTCCAGATGACGGCCAGGCTGATCACGCCGACCGGGAGGTTGACGAAGAAGATCCAGTGCCAGCTGACGTTGTCGGTCAGGAAGCCGCCGAGTCCGGGTCCGATCAGGAACGAGATCCCGAAGACGGCCCCGAAGAGGCCCTGGTACTTGCCGCGTTCAGCCGGGCTGAAGAGGTCACCGATGACTGCGAGGGCGATCGGGAAGAGCGCTCCGGCACCCAGGCCCTGGATGCCGCGGAACAGGATCAGCTGCCACATCTCCTGGCTCAGCCCGGACAGGGCAGACCCGACCATGAACAGCGAGATGCCGATCATCAGCATCGGTCGCCGACCGTAGATGTCGGACAGCTTGCCGTAGAACGGAACCGTGATCGTGCTCGTCAGGAGGTAGATGGTGACGACCCACGTGTACAGGTCATTCCCGCCGAGATCAGTGACGATCCTTGGCAGGGCGGTCCCGACGATCGTCTGATCCAGGGCGACGAGGAACAGGCCCAGCAGGACCGCCCCGAGAATCTCGAGTTTCGCTCGTTGACTCAGGGCGATGGCCGGGTCCTCGGCTACTGTCGGGGTCTCGGCGACCTCGACCGGAAACGACTCCATCAGTGCGTATCCCTTCCAGTTGTGTCTTCGACTTGCGGGTGCTCATGTCCAGCCCCGTAGTCGGGCCCGAGTTCCTTGGCGACGGCCTCACGAATGTCCTCGAGCGCCCCGGCGACTCGCTCGAGCTGCGCCCGATCGAGGTGCCTCAGAACGCTCTGCACGCGGTCCTGCTTGATCGCCTCCATGGCATCGAGTGCCTGGCGTCCGCCGGGGGCGAGATGGACGAGCACCACGCGCCGGTCGTCCGCAACGCGCTCTCGTTCGACGAGGCCGCGCTCCTCCATCCTCCCCACGATCCCGGTTGCGTTGCTCAACGACACGCCGAGGAGTTCAGCCACGTGGCTCATGTGAAGGTCGCCGTGATGTTCCAGGAGCCACAGGACGTGCATGTGCGTCATGCTCATCCCGGACTTCACGAGCCGGCCCGTGCCGGCGCAGCGGAATCCCGCGATCATGTCGTGGATTCCGGCGGCGATCGAGGCGGGGGTGGTTTCGTCCGGCCGAATAGTTGCGTCGGTGTCGATTGTTGCCATTGAGTGAATAATTTAGCAAGCAACAACCATCGGGTCAAGCGGGTTGTCGCGATGGAGCTCCAAGGAGGGCAGTGATGCGATTCGCACTGATGATCGAGGGCCAGCAGGGCCTCTCGTATGCCGACCAGCTGGCTGTGGCTCGACGGGCCGAGTCGGCCGGGTTCGAGGCGTTCTTCCGAAGCGACCACTACACGAGTTTCCCGGGGCCGGCCGACGCCCCGACAACCGATGCATGGACCGCCCTGGCCGGTCTGGCCCGCGAAACGGACCGGATCATGCTCGGCACGCTCGTCAGCCCCGTCACGTTCCGCCATCCAGGCTCGTTCGTGAAGGTCGTCACCACCGTGGACGAGATGAGTGGCGGACGGATCGAGGTCGGCGTCGGGGCAGGCTGGAACGAAGAGGATCACCTCCCCCTCGGCCTCCCGTTCGCGGATATCACGACCAGGGCAGACCTCATGGAGGACCAGCTGGCGCTTCTCCACGGCCTCTGGACGGAGCCCGATGGCTGGTCCTTCGCCGGGCACCAGATCAGGGTGGAGGGCGGTTTCCTCCGGCCGAAGCCCATCGCGACTCCGGGCCGCCCGACGGCGCCAAATGGTGCCGTTCGGCCGCGAATCATCATGGGGGGCCAGGGGTCACCGCGTGGACTCCGCCTCGCCGCGCGCTATGCGGACGAATTCAACCTGGACTCGGCTTCGCCCGAGCAGGCGCGGGAGAAGTTCGCCAAGCTCGACGCGACCTGCCGAACGGCGGGGCGCGATCCCGGAACGATCGTCCACTCGGTGATGGTCGGGACGGTGATCGGTGCCACTGACGCCGAGGTGGCCAGGCGCCGCGAGGCCCAGCTGACGGCGCTTGGGATCACTGGCGAAGACTCCAGCTCCTGGTTCGAGGCCCGCAAGGATGAGTGGATCATCGGCACACCCGACGAGGCGAGAGCCATGGTCCGCCGCTTCGCCGACGCCGGCGTCGAGCGGCTGATGCTGCAGGATCTCCTGCCCCGGGACCTCGAGATGGTGGACCTGATGGGCGCCGAGTTGATCGACCGGATCTGATCTCGCCGGCGGTCAGTCGTCGCGCCGGAACGTCAGGTCGGTCCGGAAGTGGATCGCGGCCCCGGGCTCGAGCCAGCGCATGCCGTATGGCTCTCCGCCGAGCAGGCGCCGAAGGCCCTGCGGCGCGTGCGTCTCGGGCTCCACGGCGACGACCCCGTCTGCCCGTGGGCTCGCGGCCACGATGCATAGTCCCGAGTCGGAGGTCACCTGGAGCGTTGCGCTGAGCCCGAGCGTCGGCCATCGGAGCCCGACCTGGTTCCCGTCAGGATCCGGCCACGTGGCATCCAACCCGATGGCTACCGGGCGCCCGGCACGCAGATCGAACGATTCGCTGACGGGCTCGAGCCGTGCCCCCGGGTCCACGTTCGATGGCAGGACCGTGGCCGAGCTGATGCGGACTTCGAGCGGGCCCACGAACCACGGATGGATACCAAGGCCGCCGGGCATGGGGCTCACCCCGAGGTTCGTCAGCGTCTGGCGGATTTGCAGCGTCGGCCCTTCGATCGCGAGCGCCAGGGTCGTCTCGTACGGCCATGGCCACCCATCGCTGCCGCCGCGAGCGACGAACGAGCCATCCGCGGCGACCGCCCATGGCGACGCATGGACCTGGCCATGGAGGGCGGTCGCCTCACCCGGATCCGCCCCGACGTCGATGACGCCACTTCCGGCCGGCGTCGGCAGCGCATCGATCCGGTTGCACCACGGGGCCATGACGTACGCCCCCCAGAGAAAGGGCTGGCTCAGGTGCAGGGCGGGATCAGAAGGCGTCCGCAGGAGGTCGTGCCCGAAGACGCGCAGGCGATGGATTCGTGCACCCACCGCCGGCAGGACTTCGACCTCGATGTCGCCCGCAGCCAGGGTGACCGGCGACAGGCGGGTGACGGGCATGGGTCAGGAGGCTGTGTCAGCCGGCCGCGTCGGCGGCCGCCAGGTAGCGGGGATCGTCGCGCCGGATCGGATCGGGGTTGGTGCCGCGAGCGACGGCGAGTTGTTCGGTCAGCCGCTGTAACGGGATGGCCGTCCCGAGGAGCGCTGCGACCGCGTCGGGGAGCTCCGGCGCTTCGGGGACGAGGATCCGGCCCGCTGGGCTGAGCACGGGATCGATTTCCTCGGCGACGATCGGAGTCGTGATGATTCCGGCCCGGAGGCCGAGTTCTCGACAGGCCCGCAGGACCCCGATCCCGCGGGCGGTCCTCGGTCCCCGGGCCGCGGCGTCCGTGAGGATCAGGACCAGGCCCGTCGCCGCGTCGACGCCGGCAAGGTGACCGTGGAGCATCGTCTCGAGGTCGCGCATGGCCGCGGGAAGATGAGCCCCTTCCTCGACCTTCAGGGTGAGCTCCCTGGCCGCAATGCGATCCGCCCCGCTCCCCACGATCAGCACGCGGTCGACGCCCCGAAGCTGATCGGCCATCGACGTGATCGCCTTGGTCGTCGGAGCGGATAGGCTCGCCGCCAGGAGGGCCGAGGCCACGACGGGATCGACCGCCAGACCGCTGATCCGGGCTCCGATCGCCGCTGCCGCGAGGATGGGCGAGAGGTAGCCGACCGTGTGGCACCAGCTCTGGTCCATCTCCTCGGTCGAGACGACGATGTCGGCGACCGAGGCACCCGGTGACCCGGCGGCGGCGGTGATGAGCGCGACCGTGGACCCGGCGTCGCGAGCGGCGGACAGCGCCCGGTTCGTCGCCCAGGTCCCGCCTTCGTGGCTGACCCCGATGACGATGGCGCCCGGTCCGCCCAACGCTGGCTCGAGGGACCCCTCCAGCGCCTGCAAGGCCAGGGGCGAGCCGCCCAGGCCGAGGGTCGCCGGCAGCCCCGCGGCTCGATGCGCCTCTCGCAGGATGTCGGCCACGGCCAGCGCGCCGTGCTCGCTGGTGCCGCACCCAACGACGAGTACGGGTTTCCCGGCGCGTGCGGCCGCTCGAATGACCTCCGCGAGGCGGGCCGTCGGCCCATCAGGTTCGGCCAACCGGGCGAGAACCCGCTCTGCCAGGGCCGGCTCGGTCTCGATCATCTCGGTCATGTGGAACGGCGCGACGGCCCGGGCGCTGGGCATCGCCGAGCCCTCCCATGGGTCGGGGGCTGAGGGGAGCGCTTGCGACGCGTCGGTTC
>JBDSJV010000166.1:0-8244 GCA_039917225.1 Candidatus Limnocylindrales bacterium | reverse complement strand
CGACGTGCGGGAGCAGGGCATCCTGCTGCGACTTGTTGAAGCGATGGATCTCATCGATGAAGAGGACCGTCCGCGAACCATGCAGCGTCAGCCGCTCCTGGGCGTCGGCCAACGCCGCGCGCACCTCCGCCACACCGGACATCACCGCGGAAAGGGTCGTGAACTCGGCTCCGATCTCGTTCGCGAGAAGGCGGGCCAGCGACGTCTTGCCCGTTCCGGGCGGACCCCACAGCAGGAGCGAGGTCAGGTGGCCCCGCGCGACCGATCGGCGGAGTGGACCCTGCTCGCCCACGAGATGCTCCTGACCGACGAACTCGTCGAGCGAGCGCGGGCGCATGCGCGCGGCCAGCGGCTGGTGGTCCTGCGGCGGGCTGAAAAGGGCCTCGGGGCGGGTCCCGGTCAATCGTGCGCTGGGCCGGCGGGCGGGCATGCCCGTGAGTCTACGCGGGCCCGCGGCTGATCAGAAGAGGCCGAACCCGCCGACGTTCACGAGGAGCCACAGGACGCCGAGGATCGAGAACATGAGTACGGCGGTGATCACGATCCGACGGACATCGCGAGCCACGTATGCATATTCGTGGGCCGCCCGGACCGAGAGCGGCTCCGAGGCATTCGCGGAGACCGACAGATCGATGCCGCTGCGCGTCCGGGCGCGGCGTCGAGCGTTCTCCTGGATCGCCTCCCGCTCGCGCGCGACGAGCTCAGCCTCGAGCTCAGCCGCGCGGGCGAGCTCGGTGCTGGTCAGCCCGGCCGGGCGAGCGGTGCCGGGGCTGCTCGATGCACCCTTGGCCGTCGGCCGGTGCGGGGCGGGGCGGCCGGGGTAGCGCGTACGCTTCGCCATCTCGTGGCGTTCTCCTGCAGTGTTCAGGCGGATGATCCCGCCGGCGGAGGATACACCGGGTGCCCGGGCGGGTCCTGGAATCGCGGTGGCGGTAGACTCGAGGACCGCTGATTTCAAGGAGAAGACCCATCGACGCGAAGACCTTCATCGACGCCAATCTCGTGGCAATCATCGCCCTCGTCGGGGTCGTCGGACTGGTCCTCATCGTCACGATGGTGATTCAGGCCCGGCGGACGAGCGCCCTGACTCGGCGCCTGATGGCCATCACCCAGGGCAGCGACGAACGCAGTCTCGAGGCGATCCTCGAGGCGCATCTGGTGCGCGTCCACCAGCTCGCCCGCGAGGTCGGCGATATCGATGCGCGGACCACGGCGCTCGAGCGGGATCTCAAGCGAGCGTTCTCTCGCGTCGGACTGGTCCGCTACAACCCGTTCGAGGACACCGGTGGCAACCAGAGTTTCGCGCTCGCCATCCTCGATGAGCATGGCGACGGCTTCGTCGTGAGCAGCCTGCACACCCGAAACCTGACCCGCGTCTATGCCAAGGGCGTGAGCGCGGGCAAGTCCGATGTAGCGGTCAGTGCCGAGGAGTCGGAAGCGCTGCGCCTCGCGATGGCCCCTCCGGCGAGCCTCGAGCGAGGGCACTGAGCGGATCGCGGACGAGCGTTTGGCCGTGGCGGCCGGCGTGACAGGAGAGGTGGCACACGCATCACCGATCCTCGTGCCATGAACGAGGAACCTGCGGTCGCCACATTCCGGACCGGTCCAGCTCGAAGGGCTCGACGACGCCCGCGGCGAGAGCCTCGGCGCCTGACCCAGATTCCGGTCTGGGAGGGACTTGCTGGCCCGACCGAACCGGCCGACGAAGACGGGGGATTGACCGCGCTGTTGGCCGGGCTCAACCCTGAGCAGCGGCGGGCCGTCACCCATGGCTCCGGGCCGCTGCTGGTGGTCGCCGGAGCCGGGACCGGCAAGACCGAGGTCATCACTCGCAGGATCGCCTGGCTGATCGCCACACGACGCGCCAGACCTTCGGAGATTCTCGGGCTCACCTTCACGGACAAGGCCGCCGGCGAGATGCAGCTTCGGGTGGACCAGCTGGTGCCATACGGCTTCGCGGATACGGCCATCTCCACGTTTCATGCCTTCGGCGACCGGCTGATCCGCGAGTTTGCCTTCGAGCTCGGTGCTTCGCCGGACGCTCGCGTGCTGTCTCGGGCCGAGGTCATGGTGCTCCTGCGAGAGCATCTGTTCGAGCTGGGGCTCAATGCCTACCTGCCGCTCGGCGATCCCACGAGGTTTCTCGGAGCGCTGGCAACGCTGTTCGGCCGATGCCGCGACGAGGATGTCAGCCCGGCCGACTACCAGGCGCACGCGAGCGCCCTGCTCGCGACCGCGGCGGCCCATCGGGTCGACCCCGCGGCATCGGACGCCGAGCGCGCTGCGGCGGAGACGCTCGCCGAGATCGCCGGCCGCCAGGCTGAGCTCGCCGACGGCTATCGCCGTTACACGGAACTGCTGGCCGCCAGCGGTGCCATCGACTTTGGTGATCAGGTGGCGCTGGCGCTTCGCCTGCTCCGGGAATCGCCGGCAACGCTGGCCACGGTCCGCGCCCGCTACCGCTACGTCCTCGTCGATGAGTTCCAGGACACGAACCCGGTCCAGTCGAAGCTCGTGGAGCTCATTGCCGAGAGCCACCGGAACCTGACCGTCGTCGGCGACGACGACCAGTCGATCTATCGGTTCCGCGGTGCGGCAATCAGCAACATCCTCGACTTCCGGGAGCGGTTCAGCGAGGCACGGACCGTCGTCCTCCGTCGTAACTACCGATCAACCGCCCCGATCCTGGTGGCTGCCCATCGCCTCATCCGGTTCAACGACCCGGACCGCCTCGAATCACGCGTCGGATTCTCGAAGGAGCTCGTGCCCCAGCGGAGAGGCACCGTCGACGTGCCGGTGCGGCTCCACGGCTTCGCCACCGGGACCGAGGAGTCGGACTGGATCGCGGCAGAATTCCGGCGTCGGCTTGACGCGGGTGCTCGGCCCCGGGATCTGGCGGTGCTGGTCCGAGCGAACTCGAGCGCCGACCCGATCCTGCGAAGCCTCAATGTCACAGGCATCCCGTGGCGGTTCACCGGCGCTTCCGGGCTGTACCTGCAGCCGGAGGTCCGGATTCTCCTGTCGGTCCTGCGGTTCGTTGCTGACCCCGACTCAGGCCCCGACCTCTTCTCGATCGCGGCCGGCGAGGCCTACTCCATCCCGGCACCCGATCTCGGCGTCGTCATGGCGACGGCTCGACGGTCCAACCGATCCCCGTGGGACGTCCTGCAGACGGTCGAGGCGGGGGAGCGGGCCGACGAGACCTCGCTCGTGGCGAGGACCGCCATCCGGCGCCTGGTCGGAGATCTTCGTCGGCTGCTCGATCTTGCCCAGCAACGGCCCGCCGGCGAGGTGCTGTACACGTTCCTCCGCCAGTCGGGCTGGCTCGAGCGACTGACCGCCACCGAGACGGCCGATGCGGAGGCGGCCCTGGGCAATATCGCCCGTTTCTTCGAGATCGTCCGAAACCGGTCCGTTCTCCTGGTTGACGATCGGGCGGTCTTCCTGGCGCCGCACCTCGGGACGCTCATCGAGGCAGGCGACGATCCCGCTGGCGCCGACCCGGATCCGGACGTCGATGCCGTTTCGGTCATGACGGTCCACAAGGCCAAGGGCCTCGAGTTTCCGGTCGTGGTGATACCCGGCCTGGTGGCGGGACGCTTTCCATCCAACGCGCGCCGGGAGCCGCTGGCCATGCCGGACGAACTCGTCGGCGGAAGCGTGACGACCGAGGATCCGCATCTCCAGGAGGAGCGGCGCCTGTTCTACGTCGCCATGACGCGGGCCCGCGACGAGCTGATCCTGACCCACGCCGCCGACTATGGTGGCGTCCGGGTCCGCCGCCTCTCCCCGTTCGTGATCGAGGCGCTCGATCTCCCGGCGTCCGCGGTGGCCGGCGCTGGTTCGGTCCTGGCCGATCCTCGCGAGCAACTTGGCACCTTCGCGCCGCTGGCTGTGCCACCCCGGCAGCGCCAGGTGAAGCCAGTCGAGGGTCCGCTGACGCTCAGCCATTCCTCGATCGACGCCTACCTGACCTGCCCGAGGAAGTACCAGTACGCGCAGGTCCTCCGGGTCCCCACGGCGCCACATCACTCGCTGGTCTACGGCTCAGCGCTGCACCAGGCGATCCAGGAGTTTCATCGCGCCGAGACCCGCGGCCAGATCATGTCGGAGGCTGAGCTGGATGCGGTCCTCGATCGGTCCTGGACGAATGCCGGGTTCATCTCCCGCGAGCACGAGCAGGCCCGCCTTGCGGCGGCGCGAGCCGCGCTTCGGACCTTCCGTGCCGGGCAGCTCGCCGCGGGCGCCGTCGTGCCGGCCTGGATCGAACGCGAGTTCACGTTCTCGCTGGGCGGCAACCGGATCCGGGGGCGGTTCGATCGGGTCGACATCGTCACCCATCCCGCCCAGCCCAACGGGGTTTCACGGAAGTCGGTTCCCGAGGTGCCATCGGTGCCGGCGACGGCCACGGCCGACGTCATCGAGCCCAGCTTCGAGCTCCTCGGTCGAGAGGAGGTCACGATCACTGATTACAAGTCGAGTGACGTTCCCGACCTGGTCAAGGCTCGGCGGCGGGCTCGCGAGTCGCTTCAGCTGCAGATCTACGCGATGGCCTACGAGGCCCTCACCGGCCGTCTCCCGGATACCCTGCAGCTCCATTTCCTTGACTCGGCCACGGTCGGCCGCACCGCGGTGGAGCCGGCCCGTCTTGCTGCCGCCCGGACGCGCATCCAGTCCGCGGCCGATGGGATCCGGGCGAGGGACTACGCGGCCCGCCCGGACACGATGGCGTGCACATACTGTCCGTATCGTGAGATCTGCCCATCAAGCGCGGCTCGCTGAGCCCCCTTCTGCCGCCGCGCGTTCCGGATCGGACCGGCCGATCGCGACATGCTGACCGGACTCCAGGCCGTCACCTTCGACTTCGGTAATACGCTGGCTCCGGTCAGCCGTGCGGCGCTTCGCCTCGTCGTCGAGCAGGCCGCGAATGACGTCTGTCGTCGCCTCGGGGTCGCGGACATCGTCGGCTTCCTGGACGCATGGTCGGAAGAGCGTGACCGTCAGTTCCGCGAAGAGGTTCCGCGTTTCCGGGAGGTCGAGCTCCCCAGGCGGGCGGTTCGTGTCATGGCCCGGCTGCGCGGCATGCCACCGCCCGCGGCCACGGACTCCTGGGATGACGTCGCGGCCGCGACGCGTTCCACGGATGAAGAGATCGATGTCATCGTCGATGCGTACAGTCGAGCCTTCGTCGACCAGATCCCCGCCCCGGCCGAGAGCGGGCGCGTGATCGACGAGCTGGCCGGCCGCGGATTTCGCCTGGCGATCCTGTCCAACTGGCCGCTGGCGGCCACCATCGATCAATTTGCCGCCCAGGCCGGATGGACCAGTCAACTCCGGGGGATCTACGTCTCCGAGCGCATCGGCACCATCAAGCCCCACCCGGCGATCTTTAAGCACGTCGCATCGTCGATGGGTGTCGCGCCGGCGAGGATCCTGCACGTCGGCGATGACTGGGCGGCCGATGTCGTCGGGTCACTCGAGGCGGGTTGGCGGGCGGCGTACCTGACCGGGCGTCAGGGCGACACGTCGCTGCCGACGTCGATTCCCAGCGACGCTCACCGGCCTGACCTCGAGATCGAGCGCCTGGCGGATCTCTCCGCACAGCTTGGCGATCCGACGCCCTAGACTCGCCGGATGGAGCCGCGCGACCGCCGGATGAACCTGGCCTTCCTGGCCGCCGCTCTCGTCAGCTGGGTGGCGGTGGGCGCAATCGTGCTGACGCTGGACCCCCTGCTCTCGAAGGTGGCCGGCTACGCCGGGGCAGTGGCGATGGGTGGCGCAGTCGCCCTGACGACCATTCCCGTCTTCTGGTTGGTGCCGTTTGCGCGTGGCCGGCGGATCGCCTTCCGCGGCGCCTGGATCCGCGCGGTTCGCCGGGGCCTGTGGGCTGGACTGGTCGTGATGCTTCTCGTGGTGCTCCGGCTCGAAGCGCTGTTTCAGCCCCAACTGGCGTTCTTCATCGTCGCCATGGTCATCGTCGCCGAGTCCACGATGTCGATGGCGCGGGGAGGACATTGAGGCCATGAATGGAGGTCCGATGAACCGATTGCAGACGCTGGATCCGGCGGCCCCGGAGATCGAGGCAAAGCGCCGCCTGGCGGCGGCCGTCGATGCTGCAAGGGGGGAGATCATCGATCTCTCGCACCGCATTCACGCCAACCCAGAGCCCGCCTACGAGGAGCATCAGGCCGCCGCATGGTGCGCCGAGGTGCTCGCCCGCCACGGCTTCCGCGTGGAGCTGCCAGCGGGGAGGCTGGCGACGGCCATCCGGGCGACGCTGGTGGGCCGCCGCGGCGGGGCCGGCCCCCGCGTGGGGATTCTCGCTGAGTACGACGCGCTGCCCGGTCTCGGTCACGGCTGCGGGCACAACACCATGGCCGCCTCTGGTGTTGGTGCGGCCATCGCACTGGCAACGTTGGCCGACGAGCTGTCCGGGGAGATCGTCTTCCTCGGGACGCCGGCTGAGGAACGGGGGAGCGGCAAGGTGGCCATGATCGAGGATGGCCTCTTCGACGGGATCGACGCAGCCCTGCTCTATCACCCCTGCGATCGCAACCATGTCGATATCGCGCCACTCGCGTCGGTCGACGTGGACGTCACGTTTCACGGGCTCCAGTCGCACGCCTCCTCGGAGCCGTGGAATGGCCGCAATGCGCTCGACGCGCTGATCCAGCTCTTCGTTTCGGTGGGACTGTGGCGCCAGAGTCTCCGACCGGATGCCCGCGTTCACGGGGTCGTGCTCGAGGGCGGCAAGGTCGCGAATTCGATCCCGGATCTGACGGTCGGGAGGTTCATGCTCCGAAGCGAGCGCGACGTGGAGCTGGAAGGGATGAAAGGCCGCTTCCGGGACTTGTGCGATGCGGCCGCGCTGGCGACCGAAACCACGGTCGACGTCGTCTTTGCGGGCAGCTCCCGCACGATGCGGACGAACCGTGTCCTGGCGGACCGGTGGGTGTCCAACGCGGCCGCCTATGGGATCGTCGACCAGGGCGACGACCCGACGACGGGGAGCACGGACATGGCGGACGTCTCCTGGGTGGTGCCGGCCATCCATCCCGACCTGGCCATCGTCTCGAGCCCGACGCCAGGGCACTCGATCCTCTTTCGCGATGCGGCAGCCATGCCCGAGGCAGACGAGACGACCCTGCTCGCGGCAACCCTCGTCGCCCAGACGGCCTACGAGCTCTTTGCCGATCCGGGCCTCGTCGAGGCGGCCTGGGCCGAGTTTCGCCGGGGCCGGGGCATCGGCGCCCACTGAATCGCTGCGTTAGGACGCGTTTGCTACGATGCGCTCTGGCGCCCCGCTGGACGACCGACTTCGAACCGGCGGCGACCTAGTCGCGTACGGCTGATTCCCCGATCCGGGATCGGCAGCTGTCCGGAGGAATCGCGTGAGCGAGCGCCAGCCTGATCGACCCGACGGATTCGCCGCCCAGAACGGCTGGGATCGGGAGTACGAGGTCTTCACGGATTTCGATCTGCCGAGTTACGTTGGCCCGGCCACCTTCGCAAGCCTGCCGTGGGTGACCGATCCGACCGAGTTGCGCGCCCGCGCAGTGGATGTGGCAATCGTCGGCGCCCCGTTCGACGATATGGTGTCCCATCGGTCCGGGGCGCGGTTCGGACCGCGAGCGATCCGCGCAGCACAGTACACCCCTGGTTCGCTCAACTCGCTGCAGCTTCAGATCGAACCCTTCAAGCACCTGAACGTCGTGGATGCGGGTGACGCCAACATCGCGCCGACGATGCCGGAGCGAGCCCACGCGATGATCTACCGGAAGGTCCTCGAGGTTGCCTCCACCGGCGCGATCCCGATCATCCTTGGCGGTGATCACTCCATCACCTGGCCCGCCGCCACGGCGGTTGCCGAAACGCGGCGGCCAGGGACCATCGGCATCGTCCATTTCGATGCCCACGCCGATACTGCCCCGGATTCGTGGGGTCAGCTCTCCGGGCACGGATCGCCGATGCGGAGGCTCATCGAATCGGGCGCCGTCAAGGGCAAGAACTTCGTCCAGGTCGGCCTCCGCGGCTACTGGCCCTCCGTCGAGGTGCTCGACTGGATGCGGGAGCAGGGGCTGCGCTACCACCTCATGACCGAGATCGAGGAGCGCGGCGCCGAAGCCGTCGTCGCGGATGCGATCGCCGAAGCCCTCGATGGCCCTGACGCGATCTACCTGTCCCTCGACATCGACGTCGTCGATCCAGGGTTGGCACCGGGCACGGGGACCCCGGAGCCCGGCG
>JBDSJV010000165.1:0-5000 GCA_039917225.1 Candidatus Limnocylindrales bacterium | reverse complement strand
GGACCTGATGAAGACCTCCGTGCCCGTGACACCTGCACCCGCCACCCGGCTCGCGTCGGGCACGACGCGCCCGAGCGAGCCGACGGCCGGGACGACCCCAGGGATCGACCGCGTCGAGGCCCTCGCTCTGGCCCGGGTCGCCGACGGGCCCGCGCTCGAGGCACTCCTCGCCCGCGCCGCGGCCGTGCGAGATGAGCGCGGCCACGGCCGGATCACGTACTCCCCGAAGGTCTTCATCCCGCTCACGAAGCTCTGCCGCGACGTCTGCCATTACTGCACGTTCGCCCGGCCGCCCCGCCGGGGCGAACGGGCCTACCTGAACCTCGACGAGGTCCTGGAGATCGCCCACGCGGGTGCTGCTGCCGGTTGTCGAGAGGCGCTGTTCACCCTCGGTGACAAGCCGGAGCTGCGCTACGCGGTGGCACGCGAGGAGCTGGCCACGCTCGGCCATGCCACGACGATCTCATACCTCGCCGAGGCTGCCGGCGCGGTCCTCCGCGAGACGGGACTGCTGCCCCACGCCAACCCGGGCGTCGTCTCTGACGATGAACTCGCCCTGCTCCGGACGGTCGCTCCCTCGCAGGGCATCATGCTCGAGACGGCCACGCCCCGACTGAGCGAGAGGGGAGGCCCCCACTTCGGTTCGCCGGACAAGCTGCCCGAGCGACGTCTCGCCATGATCGAGGCGGCTGGTCGGCTGGCGATCCCGTTCACGACCGGGATCCTCATCGGGATCGGCGAGACGCGCGCCGAGCGGATCGACGCCCTCTACGCGATCGCGGACCTGCATGCCCGCCACGGCCACATCCAGGAGGTGATCGTCCAGAACTTCCGGGCGAAGCCAGACACGAAGATGGCCGAGCACGCCGAGCCGACGCTCGACGACCACCTCTGGACGATCGCCGTCGCCCGGCTGATCCTCGGGTCCGGAGCCCATCTCCAGTCCCCGCCGAACCTGACCGGCGAATTCGGCCGCCTCCTCGACGCGGGGATCGACGACTGGGGCGGCGTCTCGCCGGTCACCGTCGACCACGTCAACCCGGAGGCCCCCTGGCCCGAGCTAGACCGGCTCAGGGCCGTCACCGAGTCCCGGGGGCTTGCCCTCCAGCCGCGCCTCGCCGTCTACCCCGAGTACGTGCTCGATGGGACGCGCTGGATCGACGAGGGCGTCAGACCGGGCGTGCTCCGGCTGTCTGACGGTGCAGGACTCGCCCGGGACGAATCGTGGTTCGCCGGGATCACCCCGGACAGCCCGCCGCTGACGGCGCTGACCGCCGGCCCCGTGCCGATCTCCGGTCGCAACTCCCTCCCATCGATCCTCGACCGTGCCGCGGGCGGTGAAGCCCTGACCGAGACCCAGATCGTCCGGCTCTTCGAGGCGCGCGACGGCGAAGTGCGCCTCGTGACGGAGGTCGCCGACGAACTTCGGCGGGCGACGAACGGCGACGAGGTCACGTACGTCGTCAACCGGAACATCAACTATACGAACGTGTGCACGTATCGCTGCCAATTCTGCGCCTTCAGCAAGGGCAAGCTCGCCGAGAACCTTCGCGGGAAGCCATATCTGCTGCCCCTCGAGGAAATCGTCCGGCGCAGTCGGGAGGCCTGGGAGCGTGGGGCCACCGAGGTCTGCCTCCAGGGCGGCATCCATCCGGATTTCACCGGGGACTTCTACCTCGACGTGCTCCGGGCGATCAAGGCGGAGATGCCGAGCATGCATGTCCATGCGTTCTCGCCGCTCGAGGTCAGCCAGGGCGCGCGGACGATCGGACTCGGGCCCGAGGCGTACCTGGGGCGACTCCGCGATGCCGGCCTGGGCAGCCTCCCGGGCACCGCCGCCGAGATCCTCGACGACGATATCCGGGCGATCATCTGCCCGGACAAGCTGCGGACCGCCGAGTGGGCTGAGGTGATCGAGGCGGCGCACCACGTCGGTCTGCGGACGACGAGCACGATCATGTTCGGCCACGTCGAGGGCTACGACGCCTGGGCCCGCCACCTGCTCGTGCTACGGGGGATCCAGGAGCGGACCGGTGGGATCACCGAATTCGTGCCGCTCCCGTTCGTCCATCTCGAGGCGCCGATGTATCTCAAGGGCCGTGCCCGGCGCGGGCCGACCTACCGTGAGTCGGTCCTGATGCACGCCGTCAGCAGACTCGCCCTCCATCCGCTCATCACGAGGATCCAGGCGTCCTGGGTGAAGCTCGGCCCGACCGGCGCGGCGGCGGCGCTCCAGAGCGGCGCGAACGACATGGGCGGGACGCTGATGAACGAGTCCATCTCGCGGGCTGCGGGCGCGGCGCACGGGCAGGAGCTGGCGCCCGAGGCGATGGAGGCGCTCATCCGATCGATCGGTCGCCAACCGCGCCAGCGCACGACCCTCTACGGCGAACCTCCAGAAGAGCAGGTCCGCCGATCGTTTGGCGCGCCACCCCTCACGGAGCTGATCCAGCCGACGGACCTGCGGTTCCTGCGGGCTGCGAAGACGACCGCCTCCTGATCCCGACCCAGACCGGGACGTACAAGCTCGTGTGCGAGATCGAGGGCCACTTCGAGGCCGGCATGTTCGGCACGATCACGGTGACATCCGCATCGTGATCTGACTCGATGGAACCTCGGATGCCCGTCACCCGATCCAGGCAGCCCGCCGGAGTCGCCGCAGATGACTCTTGGCCCTGTCGGCCGCGGGCGGATAGCCGTAGCCTCGACGAGTGAACATCCTCGTCATCCTCAACGACCCCCCGTACGACACCGAGCGCTCGTACAACGGCCTCCGGCTTGCGCTCAGCCTGGCGAAGCAGCCCGACGGGGCTGGTCGAACCAGAACGCATCCGCGTCCACATCAATGTCCGGGCGGAAGCGCGGGAAGTTGACGACGCCGCCACGGGGCTCCACCCATTCGAAGGTGTCTGCGCTACCACCCAGGCGCGGGTCGTTGCGAGCGCCGTCTCGATCCCTGCCAGGATGGCCGGCAGCCGCTCCGGGCGCCGGGCCATCGCCACGGAGCTCTCGGCGAGGTTGATGCGGATGCGTTCGTAGCCGAACGGCTCGGGCGATTCGGCCTCGATCGGCACTTGGCGGTAGTCCGACCACGAGGCAGCGGCCGCCGGACCCTCGACGCGTTGTGGCACCATGGCCCGATGCCGAACAGCGAACGAGCCGGGCGTCCGGCCGATCCGTCCATGCTCGTCGACCTCGATCGACTGCTGGGGGCGTACCACGACATCGGGCCGGATCCAGCCGACCCGACGCAGCGGGTCGGGTTCGGGACATCGGGCCATCGCGGGTCGTCTCTGAACGGCGCGTTCAACGAAGCCCACATCGTGGCGATGAGCGAGGCGATCTGTCGCTACCGCACCGGGCAGGGCACGGACGGGCCGCTCTTCATCGGGCGCGACACGCACGCGTTGTCCGAGCCGGCCTTCCGGACCGCGCTGGAGGTGCTGGTCGCGAACGGCGTCGACGTGCGGGTGGACGCCGCCGACGGCTACACGCCGACGCCTGCCATCTCGCACGCGATCCTGGTCCACAACCGTGGACACCAGGACCACCTGGCGGACGGGATCGTGGTCACGCCATCCCACAACCCACCCGAGGACGGCGGCTTCAAGTACAACCCTGCCAACGGCGGACCCGCCGATACGGATATCACGAGCTGGGTCCAGGACGAGGCGAACGAGCTCCTGGCATCCGGCTGGGAGACCGTGAAGCGGACCCCGTACCGCGAGGCGCGCGCGGCCGCCACGGACCACGACTACGTGGCGAGCTACGTGAACGACCTTGAGAACGTCATCGATATGGCGGCGATCGCCGCATCCGGCCTGCGGCTGGGCGTGGACCCCCTGGGCGGAGCGAGCGTCGCGTACTGGCCGGCCATCGCCGCACGGTACGGCCTGGACCTGACCGTCACGAACGACGTCGTGGACCCGCAGTTCGGGTTCATGACCTGCGACTGGGACGGGCGGATCCGCATGGACCCGTCCTCGCCGTATGCCATGGCGCGGCTCGTCGAGCTGCGGGACCGGTTCGATGTCGCCTTCGGCAATGACGCCGATGCGGACCGCCACGGGATCGTCACCCCTGGGGTGGGCCTGCTCAACCCGAACCACTTCCTGTCGGCGGCGGTCACCTACCTGTTCGCCGGCGGCCGCGACTGGGGGCCGGACGTGACCGTCGGCAAGACCCTGGTCTCCAGCGGAATGCTGGACCGGGTGGCCCACGACCTGGGGCGTCGACTGCTGGAGGTGCCGGTCGGGTTCAAGTGGTTCGTGCCGGGACTGCTGGATGGCACTATCGGGTTTGCCGGCGAGGAGAGTGCCGGGGCGTCCTTTCTGCGGCGCGACGGCACGGTCTGGACGACCGACAAGGACGGGATCATCGCGTGCCTCCTGGCGGCTGAGCTGACCGCCCGCAGCGGGCGCGATCCGGGCGAGGCCTATCGCGAGTTGGAGGATCGGTTCGGGGCGCCCGTTTACCGGCGGATCGATGCCCCCGCGACGCCGGCCCAGAAGGCCGTCCTGGCACGGCTGTCAGCGGACCAGGTATCGGCCACGGAGCTGGCCGGCGAGCCGGTCACGGGCGTGCTCACCACCGCCCCGGGCAACGGCGCCGCCATCGGTGGGCTCAAGGTCACCGCCGAGCACGGCTGGTTCGCGGCCCGCCCGTCCGGCACGGAGGACGTCTACAAGATCTACGCGGAGAGCTTCCTCAGCGAGGACCACCTTGCACGGATCCTCGACGAAGCCCAGGCCGTGGTGGGGCGGGCGCTCGGGGGCTGACCCTCAGCGGGTGAGCCGGTCCAGGAGCTCGGAGCGTTGATCACGTTGGTTGATCGATACCAGCCCAGGGGAGCGTGGCCAGGCGCGCGTCTTGACGGCTTGGTGTCATCGCCGAGCGTGGCTGGTCGAGATCCGATCACTGAACGTGATCGCGGCCAGTTAGGGCCGGCGTGATCGCGGCCAGCCAGGGCCGGCGTGATCGCGGCCGGCCAGGGCCGGGGC
>JBDSJV010000164.1:0-4473 GCA_039917225.1 Candidatus Limnocylindrales bacterium | reverse complement strand
AAGTCGATCGGGCGGTCAGCCCTCGTGGCGTCCCGGACCGCCTCGCTGAAGAGATCGAGCCAGGTCGGGTCCATGGCCCCGCCGAGCGCAATGTGGGCATCGAACCTGGCGGCGTCGTCGAATCCGGTCCAATCCTCGGTCCTGATCGCCAGGAGGATCGCGCGGCTGTCGCCGGCGACGAGGTCCATCAGGAAGCCCATCGCGTCTAACCGCGGTAGCCGGCGTCGCGAAGGAGCGCGGGGATCTCGGTCGGGGACCCGGCGACCCTGAAGCCGGCAGCCTCGAGCGCCGTGACTTTCGACGCGGCCGTTCCGGCGCCGCCCGAGATGATCGCTCCGGCGTGACCCATCCGTCGCCCCTCCGGGGCCGTGCGGCCGGCAATGAAGGCGGCCTTCGGGAGGTCCCGGAGATGTTCGGCAGCCCAGGCCGCGGCCTCCTCTTCGGCGCCGCCGCCGATCTCGCCGATCAGGACGAGCGCGCGAGTGTCGGGATCCTTCGCGAACAGCTCGAGGACGTCGAGGAAGGTCGTGCCGATGATCGGGTCACCGCCGATCCCGATACAGGTGGACTGGCCGATCCAGGCGTCGGTCATCGCCTGGACGGCTTCGTAGGTCAGGGTTCCGGATCTGGAGACGACCCCGACGTCACCGGGTCGGTGGACGGACGCGGGGATGATGCCGACCTTGGCACTGCCAGGGGAGGTCGCGCCTGGACAGTTCGGGCCGATGAGCCGCGCACCGGCCCGACGGACGGCCTCCACGACCGGAACCATGTCGAGGGCTGGAATTCCCTCGGTGATGCAGAAGATCGTCTCGATGCCCGCCCCAACCGCCTCGAGAACCGCGTCGGGGGCGCCCGCGGCCGGAACGAAGATGCAGGACGTGTTGGCGCCGGTCTCGCGAACCGCGTCGGCGACCGTGTTGAAGACGGGGACCGTTCCGTTGAGGGCGAGCAGGCCACCCTTGCCCGGCGTCATGCCGGCCACGATGCGGGTGCCGTATTCCTGCATCGCCAGGGCGTGGAATTCACCCTCTCGACCGGTGATCCCCTGGACCAGCAGCCGGGTATCCCGTCCGATCAGGATGCTCATGCCGCGGTTCCGTGTGAGGCGGCGACCGCCTTGGCCGCGGCCTCGTCGAGCGAGGACGCGGTTTCGAACTGGGCGGCTTCGAGCAGGGCGGCCGCCTCGCTGGCGTTCGTGCCGACGATCCGGACGACCATCGGCACGGAGCGGACCTGCTGAGCCCGCGCTTCGATGAGCCCGCGGGCCACCTCGTCGCCGCGCGTGATGCCGCCGAAGATGTTGACCAGGATCGCGCTGACCTTCGGATCGGCCAGGATCAGTCGCATCGCCGTCGCGACCTTGTCCGACTTCGCCCCGCCACCGATATCGAGGAAGTTGGCTGGCTCGCCTCCGGCTCGCTTGACAAGGTCCATCGTGGTCATCGCGAGACCTGCCCCATTGACCATGCAGCCGATCGCGCCGTCAAGGCGGATGAAGCTGATCCCAGCCTCGCGAGCCTCGGTCTCCCCCGGATCCTCTTCATCAGGGTCGCGCATGGCCTCGAGTTCGGGATGCCGCGGGAGTGCCGAGTCGTCGAGGGTCACCTTGGCGTCGAGGCAGACCAGCCGCTCGTCCGTCGTGCCGTCGGGTCCCGCCTCGCGGACGATCGCCAGCGGATTGATTTCGACGAGGTCCGCGTCGTAGGCGAGCATCGTCCTGACCAGGCCCTTGGCGATCCCGACGGCCGCTTTGAGGTGCGGGCCGAGACCCATCCGGAAGGCCAGTTGTCGAGCCTGCCAGTCCTGGAGACCGAGCATCGGGTCAGCGTGGATCGTGACGATCGCCTCGGGTCGCTCCGCCGCGACCTGCTCGATCTCGACGCCGCCCTCGGCCGAGCCCATCAGCAGGATCCGGCGGCCCGCACGATCGAGGACGGCCGACAGGTAGAACTCGGCGGTGATATCGGCGGCCGCGGCGACGAGCACCTTGCGGACGGTCATGCCCTTGATATCCATGCCGATGATCGCGCTGGCCACGGCCTCCGCTTCCTCGCCGGATCCGGCCAACTTGACGCCGCCGGCCTTGCCGCGGCCGCCAACGAGAACCTGCGCCTTGATCACGACGCGCTCGACACCGCTGGCGAACAGTTCATCGGCTGCGGCGCGGGCCTCGGCGGGGGAGTGGGCCACGGACCAGCCCGGGACCGGCAGTCCCTGGGCCAGGAGCAGGCCCTTGGCATCGGCTTCCTGGATCTTCACCTGCGCATCCTAGCGGAGGGATGGCGATCAGCCTCGAAGCCGGCCGGCCGGCAGCCGCGGCGGTGCGACGGGTCCCCGGTCTAGAATGGCTCCATGACCCACCGCGTCACGCTCATTCCCGGCGACGGCATCGGACCGGAGCTCGCGGAAGCAACTCGTCGCGTCCTCGATGCGTCAGGGATTGCCTTTGAGTGGGAGCAGGTCGAGGCCGGCGAGGCCTGCATCGCCGAGTACGGGACGCCCCTTCCCGAGTACGTCCTCGACTCCATCCGACGGAACGGAATCGCGCTCAAGGGCCCCATCACGACGCCGGTGGGCGGGGGGTTCCGGAGCGTCAACGTGACCCTGCGCCAGACCCTGAGCCTGTACGCCAATCTCCGCCCGGCTCGCTCGATCAAGGGACTCCAGACGCGCTACGACGATGTCGATCTGGTGATCGTCCGCGAGAACACCGAGGACCTCTACGCCGGGATCGAGCACATGGTCGGCCCCGACGCCGCAGAGAGCATCAAGATCATCACCCGAGCGGCATCGGAACGAATCGCCCGGTTCGCGTTCGAGTACGCCGTCGCCAACGGCCGGCACAAGGTCACGGCCGTCCACAAGGCGAACATCATGAAGCTGTCCGACGGTCTCTTCCTCGAGTCCTGCCGGACCATCGCCGCGGACTACGACGGCCGGATCGAGTTCGAGGACCGGATCGTCGACAACATGTGCATGCAGTTGGTGCAGAAGCCGGACCTGTACGACGTGCTGGTGCTGCCAAACCTGTACGGCGACATCGTTTCGGACCTGTGCGCCGGGATGGTCGGCGGGCTGGGCGTTGCCCCGGGCGCCAACATCGGGGATAACGGGGCCGTCTTCGAGCCGGTCCATGGCTCCGCGCCGAAGTACGCCGGCCTGAACCGGGCCAATCCAACCGCCATGATCCTGTCGGGCGCGTTGATGCTCCGGCATCTCGGTCATCCCGAAGCCGCCGAGCGCGTCGAGTTCGCCGTTCGGGACGTGATCGCCGAGGGCCGCGACACGACCCAGGACCTCGGAGGCAGCGCAGGCACGCGCGAGTTCGCCGACGCGATTATCGCCCGCCTCGACGGCGCGTCCGCGCCAACGGCGCGCTCGGTCTCCGCATGATCCTCCGATATCGGGGCGGGGAGGGGATGCTCGCCTGGGCCTTCCACCGGATCAGCGGCATCGCGATCTGGGCGTTCGTCATCCTCCACGTCGTCGACATCTTCCTCGTCGGCGCGGCACCCGACCTGTACGACAGCCTGCTATTCATCTATGCGACCCCGCCGGGGATCATCCTGGAGTGGCTGCTCGGAGCGGCCCTCCTGTATCACGCGCTCAACGGCCTGCGGATCATCGTCATGGACTTCTGGCCGCCGCTCACCCGCTTCCACCGCCAGCTGTGGTACATCGGTTGGGTCCTGTTCGGGCTCATCGGGCTACCGGTGACGGCAGTCATCTTCGGCCAGTTCGTGCGAAGCCTGGAGCGGCTGTGAGCACTCGCTACTCCCGCTCCGGACGCATTCGTCCCCAGTCGGGCGGACTCGAACTGGCCGTGTGGTATCTCATGCGCCTGTCGGGGCTCGGGTTGTTCGTGCTGGTGCTCAGCCACTACCTGATCGTGCACGTCCTGTACGACCCGGCCGAGCAGACTGCCGAGTGGATCGCCGAGGTCCGCTGGAGCAGCCTCTTCTGGCGCGTATTCGACTGGTTGATGCTCACGCTCGTCCTGTTCCATGCCTTCATGGGCATGCGCATCGTCATCTCGGATCATACGAGCGGACGCCTCCGTCGGATCCTCCTCGGTGTCATGTACGGCCTCGCCGCCGTGCTGTTCGTCATCGGAACGCAGGTGGTGATGACGCTGAAGAGCGTCGTCCCCGGCGCGTAGAACGGACGAGGCGGCAGCAGTCTGATGCGGATCGATCACGACGCGCTGATCGTGGGAGCGGGTGGGGCAGGCCTGTGGGCGGCGCTGGAGCTGGCCAAGGCGGGCGTGGATGCCGCCGTCGTGACGAAGCTGTACCCAACCAGGTCCCACACCGGGGCGGCGCAGGGTGGCGTCTGTGCCGCACTGGGCAACCAGGAGGAGGACAGCTGGGAATGGCACATGTTCGACACGATCAAGGGTGGCGACTACCTGGTTGACCAGGATGCCGCCGAGATCCTTGCCGTGGAGGCGATTGAGACGGTCATCGAGCT
>JBDSJV010000163.1:0-5245 GCA_039917225.1 Candidatus Limnocylindrales bacterium | reverse complement strand
CGAGGCGAGGATCCCCGTCGCCGCCGTCGAGCGGAACCACGAGCTTCTGTGCGGGACGCAGCACCTGTTCCTCCGTGTCCGATCGGTCAGCCCGCCGAGCGCCGGGCCCTGGGCTCGCCCGGCTGTCTCAGGCCTCGGCCGCAGGCTCCTCGGCGCCAGCCGCTGGCACGGCTCCGGGACGGATCGGCTCGAGGTCGACCGTTCGTGACCGGCGGGTCCGGCCAGACTCGGTCCGGACCATGACGGCCGGGATGACCCCGCTGGCCTCGGATTCAACGACGGCAGCCTCGCCGGCGTAGAGCCCGCTCAGGATGCGGACGTGGTCACCGGGTCCAATCGACCCCCGGCCGGAGATGGCCGAAAGGTTGATGGAGACAGTTCGCCCGGCGGGGTTGCGGGGATCGGTGGCGCCCAGGACGGGCGGCGGACCCTTCGTCGCCGTCTTGGCGGGAGGGTACGTAACCTTGCGACGACGCACGGGCTACGACCGGCGACGCGAGGTCGCCTCTTCCTTTTTCGGCTTCGGCTCGTGGCCCGGGCGGGGCGGTCGCGGGAGGGTGCCCGGCGCCATGTCCGGTGCCTTGGGCTGCGGCCCGCGCTCCTTGGCAGCCTTGACCGTGGCGGCGAATTCGGCGGCGACCGCGGCCGGGATGCTGCCCTGCCAGGCGCGCTCGATTTCCTTGATTCGCTCCGTCTCGGTGGCGCGCCGCTGGCGCTCGAACTGCGAGTGCTTCGTCATTGTCCCTCGACCTTGTGTCGTCCCGGAGATCGGGACGGTCGCGCAATCGTACGCGTCCAGGCCCACCGCCGTCGCCAGCGTGGTTCGGGAGAGATCGCCGAGGGGACCCGTGGACGGTAGACTCGGACGAACGAACCCCGGGAATTGAGGTGGGCCATGGCGATCACGATCCGGAAGTGGGTGACCTTCGTCGAGGAGATCCTCGAGGAGGGCGGCAAGCCGCTGGCACGCCCGCTGCGCCGGGCCGCGGTGGCGGTGATCGTCAGGAACCCATATGCGGGACGCAATCCCGACGAGCTGGATGAGCTGATCGATTTCGGGGAGTACCTCGGGGATGAGCTCGCGCGACGCTGCCAGGAAGCACTTGGGACGCCGGTCGAGGCCTTCGGCAAGGGCGGTATCGTCGGCGAGCAGGGGGAGGTCGAGCACATCGCCGCCGTGCTCCATCCGAAGTTCGGTGCCCCAACCAGGGGTCGGCTCGGCGCGGTGTCGATCCTGCCCTCGGTCAAGAAGCGAGCCGCGATGGGTGCGACGCTGGATATCCCGATTCACCACATCAAGGCGATGCTGATCCGCAGTCACTTCGACGCGGTCGAGATCCGGGTTCCAGACGCCCCCGCCGCCGACGAGCTGCTCCTCGCCCTTGCGGTCAGCGACGGAGGGCGGCCACACGCCCGCGTCGGAGGACTCCGGGCCGAGGATGCGGTCGGCCAGGACGGGCTGCGCTAGGCCTCGTAGCCGGTTGAAAGCGAGAGGCAGGCCATGCGGACGCTGATCAGGAACCTCGGAGCCGTCGTCACCGGCGATGTGGCGGCTCCGCTGGCCGATGCCGACGAGATCCTCGTCGCCGATGGACGGATCTCGGCCGTGGGTCGGGCCCTCGCCAGGAACGGTACCGATCAGCCTGACCAGGTCATCGACGCCATGGGCTCGACGGTCTTTCCCGGCCTCATCGACTCGCATGCCCACCCCGTTTTCGGCGACTTCACCCCACGGCAGCGGACCATCGATTTCATCGAGTCGGGACTGCACGGCGGCGTGACGACGGTGATCTCGGCCGGTGAGGTCCACCTGCCCGGACGGCCCAGGGACGTCGTCGGCCTTAAGGCGCTCGCCATCGTCGCCTCGAAGAGCTATCAGAACTTCCGGCCGGCCGGCGTGAAGGTCCATGCCGGAGCGCCGATCCTGGAGCTCGGGCTCGAGGAGAGCGACTTCGCCGAGATGGCAGCCGCGGGCGTCCACCTGGTCGGCGAAATCGGCCTCGGCAGTGTCAGGACCGGTCCGCAGGCGGCACCCATGATCGAGTGGGCGCGGAAGCACGGCATGACGGTCACGTTCCATACCGGTGGCCCGTCGATCGCCGGGTCGAGCGCCATTGGGGCCGACACGGTCCTCGAGGCCCATCCGCATATCGTCGGCCATATCAATGGCGGCACGACGGCCATGTCGGACGCGGATATCGGGCGCCTGGTGGCATCGGACATGGCGATCGAGATCGTCCACTGCGGGAACGGGCGGGCCGCCCTGGTAGCGGCTCGACTCGCCGCCGAGGAGGGCGCCCTGGGGCGAGTCATCCTCGGCAACGACGCTCCGTCGGGGACCGGCGTCGTGCCGCTCGGGATCCTCCGGACGATCGCCCATCTCGCAGCCCTCGGCGGCGTGGCACCCGAGGTCGCCGTGGCGATGGCGACTGGCAACACGGCACGGATCCACGGTCTGGATGTGGGACGGATCTCGGTCGGCCTCGCCGCCGACCTCGTGCTCGTCGACGCTCCCGTTGGGTCGTCCGCGACGACGGCCCTTGGCGCGCTCGCCATCGGGGACCTGCCGGGGATCTCGATGGTCCTGATCGATGGCGAGGTCCGGGTCGGTCGCAGCCGGAACACGGCACCGGCGACGCGGGTTGCGGAGGTCGTCGGGGTCGATCGCCCGGCGTCCGGCGGGCACTGACAGTCCGATGAAGTTCGGTCTTCGTCTGCCGTCCTTCGCCGTGGCTGATGGGGGACCCTCCCTCGCCGCGATGGGGACCTACCTGCGCCGCGCCGAGGACCTCCGATTCGAGACGGCCATGCTCATCGATCACCTGCTCGTCGCGCCGCCGGCCTATCGGGTCGCCTGGCTGGAACCGGTCGCCCTGCTGAGCGCGCTGGCGGGGGTGACGCGAACGATACGGCTCGGGACCATGGTCCTCGTCCTGCCCTTCCGGGATCCCGTCGCGTTCGCCAAGGAATGGGCGACCCTCGATGTCCTGTCCGGCGGTCGGTCCATTCTCGGCGTCGGCGTCGGCTGGAGCGAGGCCGAGTTCGCGGCGCTGCGAATCCCGTATCGGGAGCGCGGCCGGCGGATGACCGAGATGCTCGAGGCGATCACCGCGCTGTGGGCCGGGGATCACGTCACCTACGACGGGGCGTACTACCAGTTCAGCGATCTGTCGATCTTTCCGAAGCCGATCCAGCGGCCGCATCCTCCGATCTGGATCGGAGGCGGGACGCAGCCCTCCGCCCGGATCTACGGTCAGGCGGTCCCGTCGATCGAGCCGGTCCTCCGCCGGATCGCCAAGTATGCGACGACCTGGGTTCCGCACTCGTCCGCCACGGCCGAGATGGTGGCACAGGACTGGGCCGCGATCCAGGGCTACATGACCGAGCTCGGTCGGCGCCCCGAGGAGCTCTCCAAGGTGTACTCGAACTTCGTGCACATCCTGCGACCCGGCGAGTCACCGGACGAAGCCGCCCGATACTTTGCGGTCTACTCCGGCATGGATCTCGACTACTGGAGGCAGTACTACCTCCTCGGCGAGGCGGAGGAGGTCGCCGAGCGGATCCGCGCCAAGATCGACGCGCTCGGGGGCGTGGACCACCTCGTCCTCAACCCGCTCAACTGGGACCCGGCGAACCTCGATCTCCTCGCGGAGCGCGTCCTGCCGCTGGTCGAGGCGTAGCGCGTCCGTCGCGATGGGCAGCTATCTGCGTCCCGCGACCCTCTCCAGCGCGCTGGAAGCCATGGCGCAGGCCCACAGCGATGGCCGGCCGTGCGTGATCGTGGCCGGCGCCACGGATTACTTCCCGGCCCGTGTCATCGGCGTCAGCGATGACGACGTTCTCGATCTGACCGGACTGCCCGACCTCCGCGCGATCCGGGAGCTCGACGGCGGATGGTGGATCCCTGCGCTGGCGACCTGGAGTGATGTCGCGGAAGGTTCCCTCCCACCGCTGTTCGATGGCCTGCGGCTCGCCGCGCGAGCCGTCGGGGGTCGCCAGATCCAGAACCGCGGGACCGTGGTCGGGAACGTGGTCAACGCGTCGCCGGCAGCCGACGGGGTGCCAAACCTGTTGGTCATGGACGCGGAGGTGGCGCTCGTCTCGGTTCGCGGCGAGCGACGCCTGCCCGTCGCGGAGTTCGTGACCGGAAACCGCACGACACTCCGCGAGCCAGATGAACTCGTTACGGGCCTGTTCATCCCGGCTCCCGGCCCGGGCTCAGCGGTGCGCTCGACGTTCCTCAAGCTGGGGTCGCGCGCCTATCTCGTCATTTCGATCGCGATGGTGGCAGCCGTTCTCGTTCTCGATGAGGGGCGACGAGTCACCTCGGCCCGGATCGCGGTGGGGGCCTGTTCACCGGTCGCCCAGCGCCTTCCGGAGCTCGAAGCGGCCCTGCTCGGGGCCGAGGACCAAGCCGGAATCGGAGACTTCGTGCGGGCGGACCACCTGGCGCCGTTGACGCCCATCGACGACGTGCGTGGATCGGCGACCTATAGGCGCCACGCAGCGCTGACGCTCGTTCGTCGCGCCCTCGAGGGCCTGGCCGGATGACCGCTTTTGTCAAGTTCCGCGTGAACGGCCTACCCGTCGAGGTCGAGACCGACCCGATGCGGCGCCTGGCCGATGTCCTGCGCGACGATCTCGGGATGACGGGCACGAAGATCGGCTGCAACGCTGGGGACTGTGGCGCCTGCACGGTCCAGATCGACGGTCGCCAGGCTTGCGCCTGTCTCGTCCCTGTCGCCCAGGTCGGGGGCACTAACGTGCGCACGGTCGAGGGCCTCCACTGGGTCGCCGGCACGGGCCCGCGCCACGACGTCGATCCGGGCCCACCGCTCGAGTACGCGGACCTTGGCTCCCTCCAGCGCGCCTTCCTGGCTGCCGGTGCCGCGCAGTGCGGGATCTGCACACCCGGGATGCTCATGGCTGCGGACGAACTGTTGGCCGCGAACCCGGCGCCCTCGGAGCCCGAGGTGGCGGATGCGCTCGGTGGCGTCCTCTGCCGATGCACGGGCTATCGCGGGATCATCGACGCGGTGGTCGGAGCCGGCGGCGAGGCCGCGGCCACGCGCCCTCGGACTCCAGCCGGGCACGCCGTCGGCGCGCGCATGACCCGGGTTGATGGCGTCGAGCTGGTTGCCGGCACGGCGACCTACGGAGCCGACGAGCCGGCCGGGCAGTTTCTCGTGGTCCGGGCCGTGCGCTCGCCGCACACCAGGGCGAGGTTCTCGATCGGGGACCTCGG
>JBDSJV010000162.1:0-6169 GCA_039917225.1 Candidatus Limnocylindrales bacterium | reverse complement strand
GTGAACAGGACCGGGTTGGTCGACGCGGAGCCGGCCAACAGGAAGGACATGTTCATCATTGCTCCGAAGAACGCGCCGACTCCGACCAGCGCACCAACTACAAGGCCGATGCCCACGGCCAGCTCGCCGAAGGCGATGAGCGGGGCGAACCAGGACTGGGCGTCATTGTTCAGGAGAAGGTTGATGAAGTCGCGGTACCACTCGTGCGAGATCGGCGGGCGCACCTTCTCCGGGATCGTGACCGCGTTCGGGCAGTAACCAGCGAGGGACGAGCCACCGTCGAGCCAGCCCACTCCTCCGTCTGCGATCTTGCGCCAGCCCGACTCGATCCATGAGAAGCCGAGGAACAGGCGAACAGGCAGCCAGAACAGGCCGGCGCGCGTGTTACTGAAGAGGAACCGCGTGAAGGCGGGACCTTCGACCTCGACGACTTCGGCGCCAGGCGCCTTCCGGTCCGTGAAGAACATGGCAACCACGACGATCGCGATGATCCAGAACAGCCAGGTCACGGTGCTACGAAGGGAGTCGCCACCGAGCGTCTCGGGACGGAGCTCTTCGATCGGGATCTCCATCCAGACGACCAGGGCGGGGCTTCGTCTGCGCCTGGTGCGTCCATGCGTTTTCCACGGGCTAGACTCGACCTTCCGTGAAGACCGTGCCCGCCCCCCGTCCCGCCGCAGGACTGGACCCGCTCGCGCCGTTCTCGGCGCCGGTCCGCGCCTGGTTCGAGAGCGCCTTCGAGGCTCCGACGCCAGCGCAGACCGGCGGGTGGGCGTCGATCGCGGCTGGACGACACACACTGATCCACGCCCCGACCGGGAGCGGCAAGACGCTGGCAGCCTTCCTGTGGTGCCTGGATCGGCTCGCCCGGAACCCATCGCCGCCCCGAACGAAGGGCGCGCCGGGCAGCGTCCGCGTCCTCTATGTCTCTCCGCTCAAGGCCCTCACCTACGACGTCGAGCGCAATCTCCGCGCGCCGCTGCACGGGATCGGCCTGGCGGCGGAGCGGCTCGGCGAACCGCCACCCAGCATCTCGATTGCCTCGCGGACCGGGGATACGCCACAGGACGAGCGGCGTCGACTGGTGAAGTCCCCGCCGGACATCCTTGTCACGACGCCGGAGAGCCTCTACCTGCTCCTCACCTCGGGCGCGCGGGAGATCCTTCGCGGCGTCGAAACGATCATCGTCGACGAGGTCCATGCCATCGCCGGTACCAAGCGCGGTGCGCATCTCGCCCTCTCGCTCGAGCGACTCGAGCATCTATGGCCCGCCGATGGCCCGCGGCTGCAGCGGATCGGCCTGTCGGCCACCCAACGCCCGCTGTCCACGATCGCCCGGTTCCTCGGCGGGGTCGGGCCCGGCCGCGAGGTGTCCATCGTCGATGCGGGCTCACGCAAGCCGCTCGAGCTGCAGGTCGTCGTGCCGGTCGAGGACATGAGCCGCCCCGGCGAGACCGTGACCTCAGCGCCCGCCTCGTCGGCGGATGGCCCGGCCTGGCGCGAGGATCTTCGGACGAGCATCTGGCCGGCCATCCACCCGCGGATCCTGGAGCTCATTCGAAGCCATCGCAGCACGATCATCTTCACCAACAGCCGGCGCCTGGCCGAGCGACTCGCGCACCGCCTCAACGAGCTGGCCGGCGAGGATCTGGTCCGCGCCCACCACGGCAGCATCGCCCGTGAGCAGCGGCTGGAGATCGAGGAGGCGCTGAAGGCCGGCCGGCTGCCGGCCATCGTCGCCACCAGCAGCCTCGAACTCGGGATCGACATGGGTGCCGTGGATCTGGTGGTGCTCGTTGAGTCGCCGACCAGCGTCGCCTCCGGGCTCCAGCGCGTCGGCCGGGCGGGCCACCACGTCGGGGAGCCATCGAAGGGCGTCCTCTTCCCGAAATACCGTGGCGATCTCCTGGAGGCTGCCGTCGTGGTCGGCCGGATGCACGAGGGCGCCATCGAGACGACCGTTCTGCCGCGCAACCCGCTCGATGTTCTCGCCCAGCAGATCGTGGCCATGACCGTGCTCGAGCCATGGTCGGTGGCAGCGCTCCTCGAGACCGTGACCCGGGCGGCTCCGTTCGAGACGCTGACCCGTGAAGCGCTGGAGGCGGTGCTCGGTATGCTGGCCGGGGCGTATCCATCGGATGAATTCGCCGAGCTGAAGGCGCGAGTCGTCTGGGATCGCGTGACCGACATGGTGGAAGGGCGCCGTGACGCCCGCATCCTGGCCGTGACGTCGGGCGGCACCATCCCGGATCGCGGCCTGTTCGGCGTCTTCCTGGCGGGCGAGGCCGGCACGCCCGGGCGCCGCGTCGGCGAACTCGACGAAGAGATGGTCTACGAGCTTCGGGCCGGCATGCACGGCGACGTCATCATCCTGGGCGCGAGCAGCTGGCGGATCCTGGACATCACGCCGGAGCGGGTCATCGTGGATCCGGCGCCCGGGGTCCCGGGCAAGCTGCCCTTCTGGAAGGGCGATGCCGTGGGGAGGCCGATCGAGCTTGGGCGGGCGATCGGTGCCTTCGTTCGTGAGGCCGAGGCCGATCTTGCCCGGGGTGCGCCGGGTCGGGCCGTGGCCGAGGCCCGGTTCCGATCGACTCACGACCTCGATGAGCTGGCGGCCGCGAACCTCCTGGCCTACCTGGATGAGGAGCGCGAGGTCGCCGGCGCCCTGCCGACCGATCGACGGATCGTCGTGCAGCGCTTCCGCGACGAGCTGGGGGACTGGCGCCTCGTCCTCCTCAGCCCGTTCGGTGGGCGTGTCCATGCGCCATGGACCCTGGCCATCGAGGCGCGACTACGGGAGCGACTCGGCATCGAGGTGCAGACGATCTGGTCCGATGACGGGATTGCGGTCCGGCTCCCCGAGGGGGAAGCGGATGGGGGCGCCGCACGCCTCGCGGAGATCGAATCGCTGCTCTTCCCGAGCCCCGAGGAGATCGATGACCTGGTGGTCGAGTCGGTCGGCGGATCTGCGCTGTTTGCCTCGCGGTTCCGGGAGAACGCCGGGCGGGCGCTTCTCCTGCCGCGACGGCGGCCCGGGACCAGGACGCCCCTCTGGCAGCAGCGGCAGCGGGCCGCGGATCTGCTCGCCGTGGCCTCGCGCTATGGGAGCTTTCCGATCCTCGTCGAGACGTACCGGGAATGCCTGTCCGACGTCTTCGACCTCGATGCCCTGCGCGAGATCCTTGCCGGGGTCGAGCGGCGCGAGATCAGGATCCACGCGGTCGAGACGGTCAAGGCGTCGCCCTTCGCCGCCTCGCTCCTGTTCGATTACGTCGCCGCCTACATGTACGAGGGCGATACCCCTTTGGCCGAACGACGCGCCGGGGCGCTGGCCCTGGACCGCGATCTCCTCCGCGAACTGCTCGGCCAGGAGGAACTCCGGGAGCTCCTGGACGGGGACGCGCTGGCCGATCTCGAGCTGTCCCTCCAGTCGCTGAGCGAGGATCGCCAGGCGGGCACCCTGGATCAGCTCCACGACCTGCTCCGACGGCTCGGGGATCTGGCACCGGACGAGGTCGCCGCCCGGGTCGACGGCGGGGAAGCCGCAGCGAGCCCCTGGCTCCGGGAGCTGCAGGCCGCCAGGCGAGCGCTGACGCTTCGGATCGGCGGTGCGGCGCGCTGGATCGCCATCGAGGACGTCGCGCGGTACCGGGATGGCGCGGGCGCGCAGGCACCGACCGGGGTTCCGGATGCGTTCCTCGGTCCGGTGGCCGGTGCTCTCGAGGGGCTGCTGGCGCGCTGGGCCAGGACCCACGGCCCGTTCCTGTCTCCGGAGCCCGCCGCCCGCTGGGGGTTGCCGATCGGGGTGGTCGATGACGCCCTGGTCCGACTGGCCGCGGCAGGAACACTCGTTCGCGGCGAGTTCCGGCCGGATGGAACGGAGCGCGAGTGGTGTGACCCGGAGGTGCTCCGGATGCTCCGTCGTCGCTCGCTCGCGCGGTTGCGGCGGGACGTCGAGCCGGTCGAGGCCGCGGCGCTTGCCCGCTTCCTGCCTGCCTGGCAGGGCGTTGCCGAGTCCGGAGTACCGCCACCACCGCTCAGGGGCAGTGCTGCGCTGGAGCGCCTCGCCGAGGTCGTGGACCAGCTGGCCGGCGTGGCGATTCCCGCGTCGGTCCTGGAGCGCGATGTGCTGCCCGCCCGCGTGCCGGGCTACCAGCCGCGGCTCCTCGACGAACTCGGCTCCCTCGGCGAGGTCGCCTGGGTGGGGCGCGGGACCCTCGGCCGCGACGACGGACGTGTCGTGCTGTACCGCCCGGGGCGTGAGGTGCTTCGCCCCGCCCGCGTCCCGGATGCCGGCGCCAGCTTCGCCGGCCCACGACACGACGCGATCCGCAATCACCTTGGGAGCCGTGGCGCTTCCTTCTATCGGGAGATCCTCACCGCCGCCGGCGGTGGGCCGGATCGCGAGGTGCTCGATGGCCTGTGGGACCTCGTCTGGGCCGGTGAGGTCACCAATGACACCTTTGCGCCACTCCGGGCCCTGCGCTGGAAGCGACCGAGCCGATCGACGGCCCGGCCGCGCGCCGGCCGCCTGACGTCGCTCGGGCCTCCCGAGGCAGCCGGCCGATGGTCCCTAGTAGTGGACGCGGATCCGCAGCCGGTCGCACCGACAGAGCGCCTGCACGCCGTCGCGCTGGCGCTGCTCGATCGCCACGGCGTCCTCGTCAGGGAAGCAGTCATGTCCGAGGAACTCGTGGGCGGATTCTCGGGCGTCTACCCGATTCTCCGGGCGCTGGAGGATACGGGCCGCGTCCGCCGCGGCTACTTCGTCGAGGGACTCGGCGCCGCACAGTTCGCTCTCCCCGGCGCCATTGATCGACTCCGCGCCGCCAGGGAGCCCGAGAGCGGCCGGGCACGATCGTCGTCATACCTGCTGGCCGTCACGGATCCCGCGAATGCGTACGGGGCGGCCCTGTCATGGCCCCGTCGCGGTGACACGGATCGCCGACCACTGCCTCGCGCAGCCGGGGCCTACGTGGTCATCGTCGATGGAGCAGCCACGCTGTACGTCGAACGGGGTGGGCGGTCACTCCAGACACTGCCCGCGTTTGATGATCCGGCGGCTCGGTCCGAGGCGCTCCGCGCCATCCGGGCGCTGGTCGGGCCGGGCCGTGAGCGAGAACTCCTCGTGACCAAGGTTGACGGGGCGCCGATCGCCGACTCGCCCCACCGCGAGGCGCTCATGGCCGCCGGTTTTACGCCCGGGTATCGAGGATTGGCACTGCGCGCATCCCCGTGAGGCTGGCCATCCCTGGCCGACCCCGAACGGATCAGCGCGACGCGCGTCGCGTGCGTCGGGCTGGAGCCCGCAGGCCGTCCACGCGGTAGCCCGCTCGCTCGACGGCGCGCCGAAGTCGCGTCGCGCGTGCCTTGGCGGCGCGCTTGGAGCTCCCATCGAGCACTTCGGCCAGCGCGACGTGATTCGCGAGGGCGGCGAACCGATCGCCATCCAGCCAATCCGCGCCTTCCCAGGCATGAACGCCGATCGCGGCAGCGACGAGGGGATCGCCCAGCCAGGCCGCGAGGCGGGGGCGGGTACCGGTCGGCGCCGCCACCGCCGCGGCGATGGCACGACCGTCGGAACCAAGGCCACGCGCATCGTCCGAATTGAGGTTCCAGCGGCCGATCACCGACGCCTCGAGGGGACCCGGGAGCCGCAATTCGTCGACGATGCCCGGCCCGAAGGCCGTCATGAGCGGCTCGAGCAGGAGCCAGCTCTCGAGGAGGGCGGACGTCATCGCGTCGTGATCGAGGCCCTCGAGCGCTCGATGCCGTGCGCTCGCCGATTCCGTCAGGGTCGCCACCGCAGCGGCCGTCAGCGGTGTTCGCTCGGGCATGGCGCCAATGGCCGACAACAGGTCCGGGAGTCGCTCGATGTCCATTGCGGCGGCTTCGAGGGCCTGGTGGATCGGCCGCAGCTCGAGGTCCCGAAGGGCCTCATCGAGACTCGGCACGCCACCATCGCCGAGCTCGGCGGCCAGGCGCTTCCATGGCATTCCGGGGCCGTCACGCTCCTCGCGGAATCCGGTCAGGACCTTCGTCTCGTAGGCGCGCAGCGCGAGCCGAAGGCCCCAATCGTGGAGGAGCGGTGCGGGCGAGAGGTGCTCGAGGTCGGACCGCTCGTCCCGGTACCGGATCACGATCGCCGGGTCACGCGGGATGTCGAGGG